>JBAYDQ010000001.1:0-29100 GCA_041668145.1 Bacilli bacterium
CCACTACGACCTCTCAACTGATTGTCAATACGTCGGGCTTCATGTCGTTCTGTTCCAAACACACATAATCCACCAAGAGCTCTCACTTCGTCGTTAATCTTAATATCAGTTCCACGACCAGCCATGTTTGTGGCTAAAGTAATGTGACCTTTTTCACCTGAATGGGCAATAATTTCAGCTTCACGAGCATTGTTTTTAGCATTTAACATTTCATGTTCTAATCCAGCAGCAGTTAATAAAGCAGAAATTTCTTCCGAAGATTCAACTGAGACAGTGCCAATAAGAATTGGCTGACCTTTTTCGTGTCTTTCCTTAATTTCCTTGACTAAAGCGACAAGCTTAGGAGCTTTGTGAGCGTACACATAATCAAGAGCATCAACACGCACAATAGGCTTGTTGGTAGGAATACATATGACACGCATATTATAAATTTTTTGGAATTCTTCTTCTTCAGTCTTAGCGGTACCAGTCATACCAGACATTTTCTTAAATAGGCGAAAGAAGTTCTGATAGGTGATTGTTGCCATCGTGACGGTTTCTTGTTTAATAGTAACGTTTTCTTTGGCTTGAACCGCTTGATGCAGACCATCAGACCACTCACGACCGGGAAGCACACGACCAGTAAATTGATCAATAATTTGGACTTGTCCTTCGACATCAACAAGATAGTCGACATCACGATCCATAATATAATTAGCTTTTAAAGCATTGTGAATTCGATGAACTAAATCAGCAAATTCAGGATTGTATAAATTCTTAATGCCGAACATTTTTTCAGCTTTGGCATTTCCATCATCAGTTAAATTGACAGTTTTTTCTTTAACATCAATAACAAAATCTTTTTCTTTTTTTAAAGCTTTGCAGAAACGATCTGCTACAGTGTATTGTGAAGCGGAGGTTTTAGCACCGCCAGAAATAATTAACGGTGTTCTCGATTCATCGATGAGAATAGAATCGGCTTCATCAACGATACAATAATTAAGTCCACGTAAAACGCGGTGTTCCATATCGACCGCCATGTTATCCCTTAGATAATCAAATCCAAGTTCGGCATTGGTTGTATAAGTGATGTCGCAAAGATAAGCTTCTCGCTTTTCTTCAGTTGTTTTGCTTCTTAAGTTAACACCAACAGTCAAACCAAGAAAGCGATAAATTTGTCCCATCCAGTCCGCATCACGTTGTGATAAGTATTCGTTAACGGTAACAACTTCCGCGCCCTTACCAGCAAGAGCGTTTAAATAGATAGCCATCGTTGCAGTCAAAGTTTTACCTTCACCAGTTTTCATTTCTGCGACATCGCCAGCGTGAAGGACGAGCGCGCCAATAATTTGAACCTTATAGGGGAACTCACCAAGAGTTCTTTTAGCAGCTTCTCGCGCAACAGCGAAAGCTTCAATTTTTATATCATCAAGAGTTTTGCCATGAGCAAGCAAATCTTTAAAATATGGAGTTTTTGCTCTCAATTCTTCATCAGATAAAGAAGCCATTTCCTTTTCTAAAGCAAGAACTTTTGTGGCCTCTCTTTCATATTGATTCAACATTCGTCTATCGAAAAATCCCATAATTACTTCACCAACACAATTAGAATGTGCCTTTCTAATATCATAAATGTTCTTAACATTTGCCTACATATCTTATCATTCGAGAGTTGATTAGTCTAACACTATTTCATAGTTTAGGTTGAATTGCCACTAGTTAATCCAAGAATGTTTTGCTCATTACCAGAACCTCAATTTTCTTCGGATTCAATTCTTTTACAAGTTTAATGATTGCCTTAACCGTGGAACCAGTGGTAAAAACATCATCAACAATTAAAATTTTTTTACCATACAATTTGTCATTTGATTTTAATTTAAAATAAAGACTAATATCTTTTCTTTGTTCTTTATTATGATCCGCTTGTTTGAAGGGAGCAATTTTTTCAACAATTGATAAAAATGGCAGATGTAATGGCCGAAAAATTTCTTCGACATGTTTGAATTCTCTTTTAATATCATCGTCGTGAAAAGATGGTGCAGGTACAAGATAAAAATCATGGTACTTATAATGCAGTTCTTTCGCAAATCGCTCTATAAAAATAGTGGCAAGCTCGATATCATAGCAAGCTTTTAGCTGATAGAGAAACGTCTTAATATCATCATCATATTTATATATTGATAAACAAGGGATTTGATTGATACTAAATTTGTAAAAAAGGGGTACTAATCTATTTTGGCAAACTGAACATATGGAACATGATTTATGAAAAAAACCATATATATTCCAATTATGTATCGGTTTTAAACAGATTTTGCAAATTCTTATTGGCGGTTTGAATATCTCTAATAGATTGATGAATATCTTTTGTTTCCTCGCTTGCAAGATAAATCACTCTCCCTTCTGGCGCTTCTTTTTTGCGTCCTACTCTTCCAGATATTTGCACTAGGGAATACGATGAATAAATTGGATGATCGGCGAAAAAAATAATGACTTGCAAATTAATTACAGTCACACCTCTTTCCAAGATTGCTGTCGTGACTAAAAAATGATACTTTTTATTTCGGAAATCATCAATTATTTGAGAGCGACTCTTGCTTTTTGAATGAACATAATTACCATTAGGGCAAAAAAGTTTTATTTGATTATACAATTCCTCACATATTTGAATTGTGGGGGCGAATATAAACACTTGTTTCTTTTCTTTTGCAAACTGTTTAATTAACCTAATACAATAAAATAATAATAACATTTTCGGCTTGATAATTAATTCAGGAATAGGGAGAGGATAACGATGAAAACGCGAATAAAGTTCAATGATTTTCCCACCACTTTTATTAAAATCATTTAGCATTTGTTTTGATGGTGTTGCCGACATCATAATGTAATTCCCTTTTATCGATTTTTTGAAAAAAGAATTTAAAACATCGTTATCAACAAAAGGGAAAGCATCAACTTCATCAAGAATAAGCAAATCGAAAAAATGATCAAAGCGAAAAAGTTGATGTGTTGTGCAACAAATCAAATCGCCATTGAGTTTAGTTGCATGCCCACCGCAAATTAACGCAACATCAAGAGTCTTAAAAATATTTTTAAAACGCCCGTATAGTTCGATGATGACATCGCGACGCGGAACTGCAAAGCCAACTTTTAATCCATGAGCAATTGCGTACGCGATGACTCGTAAAACAATTTCTGTCTTGCCAGATCCACACACAGCATGGACTAAAGAGTTTTGATGATGCAAAAAATTTCTTAATAATGCATCTGACAGTTCGATTTGATCATTAGAGAGCTCGTAGTTGAGATGATAATAGACATCAACTGGCTTATTTTCTATGTTAGAAACCTTTTGACCACGAAATAATAAACAGCACCGACAGTATGGCTTGCCATTTCTTATTCCAAATAATTGTGGATCCCGATTTCCACAGATAGGACAAACAAATAAAAAAGCGCTCATATTTATTAAAGAGCGCTCATTGTTGTTTTTTTTCTTATTTATTCTTCAAAGTTTTTAATCATGTCGACGCGGATAGCGTGTCTTCCACCTTCAAATGGTGTTGATAAAAAGATATCAATTCTTCTTAATACATCTGACAAATCCATAAATTTTTGTCCAAAAGCAATCATATTGCAATCGTTATGTTGACGCATCAATTTAGTCACATCATCGTTATAACCAATGCCACAACGAATACCTTTTACTTTATTAGCGGCAATTGAAATGCCTTCTCCAGATGTGCAAACAATAACACCATAATCGCATTGTCCTAAAGCTACCAAATTAGCGGCAGCAAAACCAAAGACGGGATAATTGCATGAATCGTGTGAGTTTGTTCCAACATCAAAAACTTCATACCCCTTAGATTTTAAATATTTAGCAATCTCATTTTTATAATCAAGACCACCGTGATCAGAGCCAACAGCAATTTTAAGCATAATTTTTATCTCCTTTTTTTATTATATAAAGAAAACGCGTCTTGTTGTGCATATCTTTTGAAAACTTAATAATTACATCACATAGATATTTATCAATTAACCTTGTGAGTTTTTCTTCCATATCTTCACCAATTTCAAAGATCATCATTCCTTGCGGACTTAATATCTTATCGCAGTTTTTAAAAATTTTCTCATAAAAAAATGTATCTGGATAAGCTAGTAAGGCAAGGTGAGGTTCATATTTCCAAACTTGTTCGTCAATTTCTTCTTTTCTTTCAATATAAGGAGGATTGCAAACAATGACATCAATCTTGATATTTTTTTTAATGAGAGGTTCCAACATATCGCCTTGTAAAAAAGAAATTTGATTTAACCGATCATTTCTTTTTGCAACTGCCAAGCATTCTTTATCAATGTCAGTTCCATAGATATCAGCGTGCGGAAAGTATTTCTTTAAAGTAATAGCAATACATCCTGATCCAGTACAAATATCGGCGATAGAAATAATTGATTTATCGAATGCTTTTTCAATAAGCGCTTTAGTATTTATGACTAATTCTTCTGTCTCCTGACGAGGAATTAAAACATGAGGATTAACTTCAAAATAACAATCGATAAAATTGCAATAACCCAAGACATATTGAAATGGCTCACCATGACAAACCCGCTCAATGTTTTCGAGTAATTTATTGTAATCTAGGCACTGAAAATCAAATGATTTGTACAAAGTAACATCATCATTAAATTTATTCACATCGCATAGTAAACTCTTAATAACGAATCTAGTGAGGTATTTATTTCCAGATTTTAATAAATTAAAATATATTTCACGATTTGTGGGCATGTTATTCGCCTGCTAATTTGCTTGATTGGTCAAAGTGAATAAGGGCATCGATGATCTCATCAAGGTCACCCTCCATCACGCGATCTAATTTTTGAATAGTAAAACCAATTCGATGATCGGTAACGCGATTTTGAGGATAATTATATGTTCTAATTTTTTCTGATCGCTCACCAGTTCCAACTTTCAGTTTTCGCTCACTGCCAATTTTCTCTTGTTGTTCAGCAAGGGCAGCCATATACATTTTTGTTCTTAGCATTTGCATAGCAATTTCACGATTTTGAATCTGTGATTTCTCCGTTTGACACGCGACAACTATTCCAGTAGGAATGTGTGTAATGCGAACTGCAGACTCTGTTTTGTTAACATTTTGTCCACCCGCTCCTTGGCTATGATAGGTATCAACTTGTAAATCATTAGGATTAATTTGCACATCGATTTCTTCAGCTTCTGGCATGACCAAAACAGTTGCGGTTGAAGTATGAATTCTTCCACCAGCTTCTGTCTTAGGAACTCTTTGAACGCGATGCGCTCCACTTTCAAATTTTAATTTCGAATAGACATTGTCTCCGCTGATTTTGAAAGATACTTGAGCAAAACCACCAGCTTCAGATGGATTTTCATCGAGCATTTTAATTTTCCATCCTTGCGTTTCAGCATAGCGTGTATACATACGGAAAAGGTCTCCGGCAAAAATATTCGCTTCATCTCCACCGACAGCGCCACGTATTTCAACGATGATATTTTTGTCATCATTAGGATCTTTAGGAAGTAAAAGTTCTCGCAGTTTTTCTTCGATAATAACCTGTTCAGATTCAAGGCGTTTTATCTCTTCTTTTCCCATTTCAGAGATATCGATATCATTATCATGGCTCATTTCATGAGCGCCAATTAAATCTTCTTCATTTTTCTTAAATTTTTGAAAGCATTCCACTTGTTCATCCAGAGAAGCTCTTTCTTTAGAAATAAGCCGAAAATGAGCGATATCATTTATGATGTTTTCACTCATGAGTTCTTCGTCAATTTCTTTCAATCGTTTTTCAGCAATTTCTAAACGCTGATACATGCTTTTTTCCATAAAAACCTCTCTTTAGGCGATATGTATTTTACCATAGGAGGGCCTAAAGAAAAAGGTTCAATTACTTTTATTTAATATGAATATTAAGGCTTTTATGTAAGCGCGCATTTGTGTATAATCTTAAATGGTGAACAAATATGGCTTACAAGGCACTTTATCGAAAATATCGCCCCTTAACCTTTGACGAAGTTGCTGGGCAACAACATATCGTCAAAACAATTAAAAATGCTTTAGCAACGGGTAAAATTGCTCATGCTTATCTTTTTGCTGGACCGCGTGGAACGGGAAAGACTACGATGGCAAAACTTCTCGCTAAAGCTTTAAACTGCGACGAGGGAATTGGTCATCAATGCAATGATTGCAAAAACTGCATTGCCATCAATGAAGGAACTCATCCTGATGTTCTTGAAATTGACGCCGCCAGCAATAACGGAGTTGATGAGATTAGAGATTTAATTGACAAAGTCAAATACAGCACTATTCTCGGTCGATATAAAGTTTATATTATCGATGAAGTTCATATGATGACCGCTGGCGCTTTCAATGCCCTATTGAAAACACTTGAAGAACCACCAGAGCATGTCATCTTTATATTAGCCACCACGGAACCGCATAAAATTTTGCCAACCATTCTTTCTCGCTGTCAAAGATATGATTTTTCGAAAGTTAGCGATGATGATATCAATAATCGAATTAAAGATATTTTGGAACAAGAAGAAATTGCATATAACGAAAAAGCCGTCAAATTGATTGTCTCATTAGCCGATGGCGGAATGCGCGATGCGTTGTCAATCTTAGATCAAGTTTTAGCGTATTCTGGTAACCGCTTAAATGAGGATGATGTTCTTGATATTTTCGCTCTTGAATCAACACAAGAAAAAATCGAACTGCTAACTTCTATCGCTCAAAATGATATTACTGACGTTCTAGATCGATTAAAGGAATATGTCGCTCGCGGAACAGATATTAAACGCTTAACTGATGACTTGCTTCTAATTTTGAAAGATCTCTTAATTTTTGAAACCACTAATCGATTTGATTATTTAGAAATTCTAAAAAAAGAGGAAGTCCAAATTCTTTCTCATCAATTTAATCAAAGACAAACAATGGAAATGATTGAAATCTTGATGAACACTCTTAAAGATTATAAAAATGTCACTTCCATCGTTCCCTTATTTGAGGTTATGCTTCTAAAATTAGCTAGTCTAAAATTTGAAAAAAAGGAAAATGTCTCAGTTACTGTCAAAGAAGATATGGTACCTAAAAATAGTGAAACAAACGCTGAAAATACTGCAAAAAGCCAATTTAATGACAATAAAGCTAAAAGTAATGCACCTCAACAAATGTCAATTCTTTCCGAAGATGAGCCACAAATTGATGAACCACAAAAGCCTATTGTTTTTGATAAGGGAGTGTTGCTATTAGAAAATACAAAAGTAGAAGATAAATTTTTTGTTAATGATGATTTAATGATTAAAATCATGGTTACCAGCAAAAAAGATATTAAGAATGATTTAATTAAAAATTGGAAAAATATCAATCGGCTAACCACTCATCCATCTCTTGGCAAAGTTGCTATGTTACTCGTTGATGGTCATCCGCTGGTCGCTGGAAACAAAGTTCTCATTGTTGAATATCCACTCGATAAGGCTGTCACAAAAGTTAATACTCAAGAAAATCAGCAAGAAATTCAAGATGTTATTTCTAATATTTTTGGGCGAAAAATGTTTGTTTATGCCGTCTCAAGAAAAGATTCGATTAGATTGCAAAAGATGTATATGGATATGATTCAAGTTAACAAATTACCAAAAATTAACGAATCAACTTTAAAGTTTATAGGAGAATAGATATTTATGAATATGCAACAAATGATGATGCAAGCTCAAAAGATGCAACGAGATTTGAACAAAGCGATGGGCGAATTAGAGCAAAAAGAATTCACTCTTACAAAAGGTGGCGCGGTTACAGTGACTATGCTTGGTTCTCATGAGATGAAGTCAATTTCAATTGATGAAAGTGCTTTAGATCCAGAGAATAAAGAAATGATTGAAGATCTAGTCGTGTTAACAATTAATGAAATTATGGGCATGATTGAAAAAGAACGTGGTGATATCAATGAGCGCATCACTGGTCGCCGTAATGGATTAGGAATGTAATGGAAAAATTAAAAGCTCTCGAAAGACTAGAAGAATCATTATCTAAACTCCCTAGCGTTGGCAAGAAGTCAGCCGAGAGAATGGCTTTTGCTATGCTTGACATGGATGAAGATGATTTAAATGAGTTTTCCGAAGCGATAAAAGAATTGAAATCATCCATCCATATTTGCCCAGTTTGTGGAAATTTAACTGAGGAAACAATTTGTGATATATGCCGCGATGAAACGAGAGATAAAACTTCATTAATGGTCGTTTCTTCGCCAAAGGATCTATTAGCCTTCGAAAAAGCTGAAAGTTTTCATGGTCTTTATCATGTTCTAGGCGGAACTATCTCCGTTTCAAGAGGTAAAGGAATTGAAGATTTGAATATTCCTCAATTAGTAAAAAGAATTCAAGAAGGAATTATCAAGGAAGTTATCATTGCGACAAATCCAACTGTCGATGGTGAAACAACGGCCTTATATCTTGCTAAAATAATTGAACCAATGGGTATTAATGTTACTCGGTTAGCCTATGGCTTACCAATGGGTGGCAATCTTGATTACGCCGATTCATTGACTTTATCAAAAGCCTTTGAAGGGCGCCGAAAAATTTAGGAAGGACTTTACTATGTTTATCACACTTGAAGGACCGGAAGGATCAGGAAAGACCACCGCCGTTGAAACAGCGGTAAAAAGATTACAAGATATGGGGTATCAAATTGTTCGCACACGCGAGCCAGGTGGCACCCCTATCAGCGAACAAATCAGAAACGTCATTCTCGATAAGGCTAATACCGCGATGGATAGCAAAACTGAGGCTCTTTTATATGCTGCCAGTCGAAGACAACATCTTGTCGAAAAAGTTTGGCCGGCGTTAAAAGAAGGCAAAATTGTTATTTGCGATCGTTATCTTGATTCTTCATTAGCCTATCAAGGTGGGGCGAGAAATTTGGGAATTGACGAAGTTTTAAATATCAATTTATTTGCCACAGAAAATACTTGGCCCGATTTAACCCTTTTATTTGATATTGACCCAAATATTGGATTAGCGCGTATTAACAGTAATGACAAACGTGAAATCAATCGTTTAGACCTCGAAAAAATAGAGTTCCATGATAAGGTGCGATCCACTTTTCTTGAACTAGCAAAACGTTATCCTAATCGTTATGTCATTATTGATGCGAGCAAGTCCAAAGAAGAAGTGGCTAAAGCGACATTGGACGCTATTTTATCGAGATTATGCAAATAGAGGAATATTTAAAAAGATATCAACCTATCATTTATCAGACTTTTGTTAATTCTTTACAAAGTCAGCATCTTTCTCATGCTTATCTTATTGCCGGCCAACCCGGAACTCCTTTATTTGAAACAGCAAAATATTTAGCGAAATCAATTATCTGTGATAATCCTTCTCCATTAGCGTGCAATAATTGTATTTCTTGTCTAAGAGTGGATGATGACAATTATCCTGATTTTATCGTTTATGATGGTTCAAGCCATACCATTAAAAAAGAAGAGATTGAGGCAATCGAAACCCAATTTGATAAAACAGCTTTTGAAAGCAAAGGAATCATGATTTATATTTTGCATCTCGTCGAGAATATGACTCCTGTTGCGGTTAATTCTATTCTTAAATTTCTCGAAGAACCGGGAAATAAAATATATGCCTTTTTAACGACAAATAATGAAAGCAATGTTTTGCCCACCATCACTTCACGTTGTCAAATTATGCATTTGAAATTAATTGATCGAAGACAGGTGATTGAAGAGGCGATAACTAAGGGTGTGTCAAATGAAGATGCTGAATTATTGTCATACTTTTATAACGATGCTGATTTTATTATTGATGCTTTGAAAAATAAAGAAGTCGAAGAAGCATTTGAAGAGGCAAAAAATGGTTTTACGCAACTTATTAATGCTTTAGGAAGTAAAAATAGTAGTGAAGCCATCTATACTTGTGAAACAAATATTACCCCGATTATCAAAACAAAAGAGTCAGCGAGGTTTTTTCTTGATATACTAATACAAGCTTTTGAAGATTTGGTTAATATTAAGCATGGAAAAAATCCAATTCTTAAAAGCTATAGTAATAAATTGACTATTCTTGCTAAGAATTTACCCAATATAGAGAATAGTTTATTAGAAATATTAAGATGTCGGAATCTTATTAATACCAATGTCAACATTCCTCTTCTACTTGATCATTTAATGTTAGACATTATAAAGGAGTAAAACATGTACCAAAATAATCAAACCTCAGAACAAATAGATAATTCTATCTATGATCATTATGTCGGAATTAAATTTATTTCCGCACCACGCATTTATTTTTTCGGAATCGAAAATCTTCCTTTAAATATTGATGATAAAGTTGTCGTTGAAACAATTAAAGGGCTTGAATTAGGCACTGTCGCCATCGAACCAATTGATATTTCCAAGTATCAATCTAATATCGGATTAAAACCAGTGATAAGGGTGGCAACTGATGTCGATGTCCGCTTATATGAAAACAATCAGAAAGATGCGGCTCACGCTTTAGAAATTTGCCGAGGTGAAGCAGAAAAACTTCATCTTCCAATGAACTTGATTTCTTGTGAATTTACTTTAGATAAATCTAAAGTCTTGTTTTCTTATTTAGCTGATGAACGTGTCGACTTTAGAGAGTTACTCAAAACATTAGCTTCTCGACTTCATACTCGTATTGAATTAAGACAGATCGGCTCGCGTGACAAGGCTAAAATGATTGGTGGCATTGGCGTGTGTGGTCTTCCTTTATGTTGCGCCACTTTCTTGAATGAATTCGATGGAATATCCATTAGCCGAGCAAAAAATCAAATGCTCTCCATTAATATCCCTAAATTAAGCGGACACTGTGGAAAATTACTTTGCTGTCTTAAATACGAAGATGATGCCTATACCGAAGCTAAAAAATTATATCCTGAACTTGGCAGCAAGCTTTTTATTGATAAAGTGGAATACACAGTCACAAACATTAATGTTATTTCTCAAGTGGTCAAAATCGAAAATTCTGAAGATGTGAAATTCATTCCCTTTGAAGATTTAAAAAAGCAAGCTTACTTCATTAAGAAGAGACCATCATCGAATGAAAAGAAATAAAAATTTTGATAATAACGGATTTGTCTTGTATTTGGTCGCTACTCCTATCGGCAATCTTTCTGAGATGTCTAAAAGAGCAATCAATACATTGAATGATGTTGACTTAATTGCTGCAGAGGACACGAGAAATACTCATTCGCTATTAGAGAAATTTGGAATTAAAAAAGAACTATTTTCTCTTCGAGAACATAATGAATCGCAAGCTTCAGAGCATCTCATTTCATTGATAAAAGAAGGCAAAAAAGTTGCTTATGTTTCTGATGCTGGGTATCCCGGAATCAGCGATCCAGGACAAATACTAGTTAAGAAAGCTTTAGAGAGTGAAATTAAAGTCTCCACCATCAGTGGCAGTTCAGCCTTTTTAAATGCTTTAGTGGCTTCTGGTTTACCAGCAGATCATTTTTATTTTTATGGCTTTTTATCTCCAAAGGAAAAAGAAGCACAGAAAGAATTAGAAGATATTAAAAATCGCTCTGAAACCACTATTCTCTATGAAAGTCCACATCGAATTTTTAAAACTCTATCGCTATTAAGGGAAGTTTTAAATAATAGAGAGCTTGTTCTCGCTAGAGAATTAACCAAACTTAACGAAGAATATATTTACGGAACGGCAGAAGAAATTCTTGCTCTTGAAGGTGAAGGATTAAAGGGAGAGATGGTTATTATCATTTCTGGATGTGTAGAGAAACCTGTGGTGGAAGACAACAAAATTATAGATAGAGTAGGTTATCTTATTAAAAAGGGTTTATCAAATAAAAACGCTATTGAAATAACTAGCGAAGAAATGAATATTAATAAAAATTATATATATAAGCTTGTAAACAAAGCAGATTTTTCTAAATAATTGTTTTTTTAATTCACTTAATTTTTTTCATAGAATATATTTTCAAAACTATTATTACAAAAAAAGTTTTTTATTATTACAAAAATAATAGGTTATATTAATCTATGAATATGCTTTTAAATTCATTATTTAATAATGATATTTATTTTGTTTTATCTTGCAAACGCAGCTTGCTTTTTCTATTATAGAAAACGCGTCAATTTCAAGGAGGGTTATGTTATGAATATTCGAAACATTGCAATTATCGCTCATGTTGATCATGGCAAGACCACTCTTGTTGATCAATTATTAAGAACCGCGGGGGCTTTTCGTTCAAATGAAGATGTCGAAAATCGTGTCATGGACAGCAATGACATCGAAAGAGAAAGAGGCATCACCATTTTGGCGAAAACAACCTCGATTACTTACGACAATACTTTAATTAACATCTTAGATACTCCTGGGCACGCTGATTTTGGTGGCGAGGTCGAGAGAATTATGAACATGGTTGATGGGTGTCTGCTTTTAGTTGATGCTTTTGAAGGCACCATGCCTCAAACAAGATTTGTTCTTAAAAAAGCTTTAGAAGCTCACATTAAACCAATTGTTGTCATTAACAAAATCGACCGTCCTAATTGCAGTATTAAAAATACTGTTGATCAAGTTTTAAATTTGTTTATTGAATTAGGAGCTCCCGATGAATTTTTAGATTTTCCTATTGTCTATACATCAGCCTTAAAAGGGACCAGTTCTCTTTCATCTGATCCTGCGAAACAAGTTCCTGGCATGGACGCCGTTTTAGAAACAATTATTAAAAACATTCCCGCTCCACAAGCCGATGTCAACGCTCCATTTCAAATGCAAATAGCGTTGCTTGACTATAACGACTTTGTGGGAAGAATTGGCATTGGTACAATTAAAAAAGGTTCAGTTCATGTTGATGATGTAGTTGCTGTTTCGCGTTTAAATGGCAGTGTAAAACAATTTCGTGTCATGAAATTGTTTGGTTATGAAGCTACTCACCGATTAGAAATTGAAAAAGCCTCAGCGGGCGAGATTGTCGCGATTGCTGGTTTAACCGATATTAATGTGGGAGAAACTATATGCGCAACTGATTGCGTTGAACCATTGCCCTTAATCAAACTTGATGAGCCCACTTTGCAAATGACTTTTGGAACTAATTCCTCTCCTTTCGCTGGAAAAGAAGGAACACAATTAACTGCTCGCAAAATTGATGAGAGATTATTCCGTGAAATGCAAAAAGATGTGGCGTTAAAAGTAAGCCGTGTTTCAAAAAGTGAATCTTGGATTGTTTCTGGCCGAGGCGAACTTCATCTTTCAATTTTAATTGAAAATATGCGTCGAGAATCCTTTGAACTCGAGGTTTCAAAACCACGAGTTATCATTCGAGAAATTGATGGAGTTAAATGCGAACCATATGAGGATCTCACTATTGATGTTCCTAATGAATATGTCGGTGATGTTATGACAAGCATCGGCAGTCGCGGAGGCGAATTGATTAGCATGGATGCGCGCGAAACAATTACGATTCTGGAATTTATTATTGCTTCTCGAGGATTAATCGGGTATTCAACAATTTTTATGTCATTAACAAAAGGTTATGGCATTATGTCACATACCTACCGTGAATATCGTCCTATGGTTACTGAAGAGTTAGGCCAACGTCCAATTGGCGTTCTCGTCGCTACCGAAACAGGACAAGCCACTCCTTATGCCATCCAACATATTGAAGAACGAGGAACAATGTTTATTGATCCTGGAACACTGGTTTATGAAGGCATGATTATCGGCGAGAATCGTTACCCTATTGATTTGGCTGTTAATGTCACAACTAAAAAAGCTTTAACTAATATGCGTAGTTCCAATAAAGACAATACCGTCGTTTTAAAAACGCCAAGAAAAATGTCTCTTGAGAGCTGCCTTGATTATATCAATGCTGATGAACTTGTGGAAATTACTCCTTCAACATACCGCATGAGAAAAAAGATTTTAAAAACTGTCGAAAGAAAGAAATATGACTCAAAAACACGAAATGGAGAAGAAATGAAATAGCTGCGGTGCAGCTATTTTTATTTAATATTTTTATCTCGCGGAAAGAGAATAGAAAACTCTTTCGGGATTGGGGCATTAAATTTCATTATTTTACCATTGACTGGGTGTTTAAATTCTAAACAATATGCGTGGAGACCTAAACGTTTAATTGGATTGGAAGGCTCACCATATTTATCGTCCCCAATCACATAATGACCAAGATCGCCCATGTGGACACGAATTTGATTTTTCCGTCCTGTATCAATGTTGATATCAAGGAGAGAATAGTTATCCTTTTCCCTAATAACTTTGTAATGAGTAATAGATAGTTGTCCATCTCCAGCCTTTTTTGAAGAATACATTAAACTTTGAGCATTCTTTTTGAGATATGATCTAACTGTTCCACTTGGCTCTTCCATCTTGCCTTCAACAATGGCAAAATAACCACGTTTAATCACCAATTCATTCCAATGATCTTGCATTTGTTTTTGAATGGTGGGATTCTTTGCCATAATCAAAACTCCAGAAGTGTCCTCATCAATTCGATGCACTACAAAGATACGATTGTGTTTGTCTTTTTGTTGGACATAATCTGACAACATGCGATAGGCAGTTGAACCTTTTTCTTTATCAGAAGCAATTGACAATAATCCACTGGGCTTATTGATAACAATAAATTCTGAATCTTCATAAAGAATTGGCAAGTTACTACGCGTTTTTTTTCGAATAGGAGTCGAGGTGACAATCACTTCGTCATCGGGATATAGTTTGAAATCGAATTGAGAGATAGGCGCTCCATTAACACTAATACGGTGAGAAGAGAGAAGCGACTTCACTGAATTACGAGATTGACTAGCGAATGTTTCAAGCAGAAATGGCAAAAGCTCAATTCGTTTTTTGACACTGAATTGCTTTATATTTCGATAGTCTTTAATTCTTTGTTTAGCTTGATGCGGCGAAACAGTTTTAGCGTTTTTGTTCATCGTTAACCTTTCTAATAATCATGGAGGCAATGGCTTGGGCAACATTCTGTCCAGTAACGAGCTCAAATTCTTCAAAAAATGCATTGGAATTAATTTCACAAAGCATAATCTCTCCATTATTTTCTAATAAATCTAAACCAGCATACTCAATATGCAGCAAATCAGAAACTTTTTGCGCAAAAGTGGCATATTTTTCAATATTTCCGATTTTTTCCCCTCCCGCTGTCGCTCCATAATTACTTCGGAAATCTTGTGTATTTTTCCTTATGAAGGCGCCAAAAACTTTACCATCAATAATTAAAACACGTATCGTTTTTCCGATTGAAGAAGAGATATATTCTTGAAAGATAATTGGATTACGATAAATCTCTGAATAGAGTTTTACTAGTTCTTCGTGATTGTTGATTCGATAAACACCTTCGCCGAGCGAGCCATAAACTTTCTTCACAATTAATGGGAAACCAAGTTTATTTTCAACATCTCTAAGAAAAGTAATATGTCGATCTTGGAGTTCGTAATAAACAAGAGGAGCGGAGATAGTTATTGGCATTCTGATACCATGATTGGAACAAGCGATAAATGTCAGCATTTTATCATCGCAAAGTTTGATAAAATCGGCGTGATTAAATAATCGATAATTCGCTTTTTCTAATAGTCTTGCTAAATAGATATCTTTATCCATATAGATGACGAAATCAGCCTGAGGGAGATGAATATTAATGTTATCATTTTCAATAGACGCTAAGGTGCCATCATTAACGAAAACATCAACTTGAATTGAAGTTTTAGCAAATTCTTCTTTTAGCCGATCAACTTTATAGGCATTATGACCAATTTCTTGATTAACAATAATAATTCCGTTCATCATCACTAATCATATTATTTATTCAAAAGTATAACCACAAAAAAAGCGATTATTAATCGCTCTTTAATTAAAAATCAAGACTAGGGCCTACTTCATCGCCATCGTAACGAGTGACTTCTTTGCCATAGCAGAAAGTTGCTAAAACACCCGGTCCGCAAGTTGTTCCGATAATTGGTCCAACCCACCATATCTCAGTTTTAACATTGAGTTCTTTTTCAAATTTCTTTTTTAGACGCAAAGCGCGATCCATCGCCATACCTTGAGAAACAACCACGGTTTGACATTTCGTCTTATCAATTGTTTTAGCGACGCCATCAAAAAGAATTTTATCGGCGTTCTTTGTTCCCGTCACAGTTCCCAATGTATAGTTATCTCCGTGAGCATCTGATATAAAAATTGGCTTTTTGTGGAATAAATTACCCATAAAAGCTTTTGAGCCTTTGATACGACCGGCGTTTTTAATATAATTAAGATCCTCGACGGTGGCAAATTGGTTATATTTCAGTTTGTTTTCTTGCACCCAAGAAATCAACTCATCAAGATTTAAACCCTTCTCGCGTTGAATAGCGGCATCGATAACGAGCATTCCTAAGCAACCGGAAGCCGTCAAAGAATCAATTGATTCAATTCGTCGGGAAGAATATTTGCGAAGCAGTTCTTCTTTTGCCAATTTAAAAACATTTAATGATCCTGTTAATTTACTGGAACATCCAATATACAAAATATCTAATTCCTTTTCCAAAAATGGGGAAAAACAGTCGATAAACTCGCCTAAAGAAACTTGCGTTGTTTTAATTGTTTTGCCTTCAATCATCCAACCATAGAATTCTTCTGGTTTATATTCAATCCAATCTAGATCTGCGTGCTTCTCTTCTCCATCTACAACTAAGCCCATCCGAACATACTCAATCTTGTTTTTTTGGCGCAGCTCCGTAGAAAGATCACTACAAGAATCTGTAAAAATTATGTATCTATTCATATTAGCGTCCTCCAATACTATGATGCGTGAAGTAAAAGATAAAATCTAGCCAAAATAATTAAATGAATGTTACAAATGTAATTTTAACTATATTTTGTGAAATGTACTTTCTCAAAATATCTTTTCTGATGAGAATATTCTTTTAAACTGGCTTTTTCATTATGCAAACGAATTTTCAAGTCATTATATTCTTTTATAAGTGAGTAATTATTTTTAAGTTTTTTAACAAAATTAGCCATTTGACGATAAACTATTCCATTGTATTTAACAATATGAATAATAAATTTAATGATTCCATCCACTCTCTTGCCCATGACAAAATGGTTGATAGATGAACCCTTAGAAGAAAAGAGATATCCATTGGCGCTTAAAGAGTCGCGAACGGTAATCAAATCAAGAGGATTCATGACACCAATTGCAATATCAATAATTGGTCTTGAAACGGCTCCTTCAACAGCGGTTGAACCAATATGAACAATATGAACATCAATTATCTTTGGCAAAAAAGAAAGAATAATTTTTCTTTCTTGTCTAAAATCAGTTGGCCATGAAGGATTATAGTTTGAGAGTGAGAACGACTTTTTAACTTCCATATCCTCATTCTACACTCAACGAGAACAATGCTAAATGTTATTTACTGTTTTCCATTGAGAAACGCCCGTGGCTTTTATCGTTTTTATCGATTATTATTTCAGGAATTTGATCAATCATCAATTTTCCCGATAATGGATTTTTAATTGAAATCAGCGTCCCTTTTATGATTCCATTAACTTCGGAATATTCAAAAGCGAGATCAGCTTTTTCAAAGGTACAATTAACAAACTTGATATTTTTGGCATAACATAAAGGTTGAGTTCCGACAATACGACAATTGTTAAATGTAATATTCTGAGAATGCCAACCTAAGTATTCTCCAATAATTGTCGAGTTTCTAATAACAGCGTTTTTGGTATGCCAAAAAGCATCTTTGGTATTCAGCACACAATTATCAATTTTTAAACCATCGATATATTGAAATGAATATTTCCCATCTAATACTACATTTTTCAAAATCACATTTTTTGAGCGAAAGAAAGCATAAAATCCTACGACATGGCTATCTTCAATTTTTAAATCATGGCATTGCCAACCAAATTCATCAGAAATAAAAGTGCTGTGGAGAATTTCTACGTGTTTGTCCTCACGCACCGCCTTCACTCCTTGTGAATGAACATTATCGATAAAGAGGTGTTGATCATACCAAAATGGAGCGCGAGCTGTTTTCGAAATTTTAGTATTTAACACTCTCGTATTTTGATTATTCCAACAGAGATAACGCAACGCCAATTTACTTTTTACAATTTCGATATTTTGACATTCCTTAAAAGCGCTCTCGCCATCTAACTCTCCAGCGATGGTAATGTTTTTAAAACGACAATTCTTCGAGGCAAAATATGCTCTTTCTTCGTCATGTTTTTCGTTTTTGATTAATTTAATTTTCATAGTAAAGACTCTACCATATTAGTTGATTAATATATATTAATATGCTCGATTTTAAGCGCCGTCAATGTCGGTATCACAAATAGGCGGTTTTTTATCATTGCGGTATTGATTTTCACGTTCATGAAACATATCAATATCTTCACCGCTTAAATAACGATGTTTTCTTTTTTTGCTTTTATTTGTCTTAATATCCATTTAACGGTATTTTTTCCCAAAATGATAAAGGTCTTTATAGACATTTTTAAGTTGAGGATACATCTTCAAATATACTTTTTTATAGAGATATTCATATTGTTGATGAGCGACGGGGTTTGGCTCAAAAGTTCTTGATTTATGCGACATATTCTCAATTGCTTCTTCAACGGAAGAAAATTCACCTAAAGCTGTGAAAGCACAGATAGCCGCTCCTAAAGAAGTGGTTTCATATGTTTGAACGCGAGAAACAGGAAGGCCAAAAATGTCCGCAGTGATTTGGCAAATAGCTGAACTTTGAGATCCACCACCCGATATCATTAAATTTTTAATGTGGTGCTTTTGCGATCTCTCAATACTGTCGAGACCTTCTCGCAAAGCATAGGCGATGCCTTCAATAATAGCGCGGTATAGATGTTCGCGAGTATGGACTTCAGAAAAACCAACAATTGAACCTTTAGAAAGTGGACGAGATAAACTCGGACCCCAATAGGGCTGCAAAACCAATCCATCGGAACCCGGAGCGATATCAGATAGTTTTGAATTCAATAATTCTTCGACGGCTAAACTTTGTATCTTTGCTTCATCAACTAACTCAGAAGCAAATTCTTTGCTGAACCAAGTCAACATCCAATAGCCACGATAGACCTGAACTTCCATATTGTAATAACCAGGAGTAGCGGCTGGATAAGCTGGCAAAAATTTCTCAGGTTCATAATAGTGTTTATTCGAAACTTCTATCGAACAAGCCGTGCCATAAGAAACGGCGCCCGTATCACGAGAGAGAGCTCCTAAGCCAATCGTCTCACAAGCTTTGTCAGAACCGCTAG
This sequence comes from Bacilli bacterium, assembly GCA_041668145.1. GTDB lineage: Bacteria > Bacillota_I > Bacilli_A > RFN20 > CAG-826 > JAAYDH01. The sequence goes on from JBAYDQ010000001.1 coordinate 19,298, forward strand.
CAATAACTTTAATACCATGTGGTAATCCACATTGATCAGCGAGAGCATTAGTGATAATTCCTAGCACTTCCCCTGGCTGTTTTAATTCGCATAACATGCGCTGAGGAATACCAAAAATACGCGATTTAAGCACTCCTTCTTTATACCATTTTCGCTTTGGAAAATTTATTGGATAATGCCCAGCCACACTGGCGGCGGAATCACATAAATTTCCTGTCAATTTATAGGTTAAATATGAAGATATATTTACATATTTGCAAGTCTTTGACCAATTCTCTGGTTCATTTTCCTTAAGCCAATGAGCGATTGTTCTTTTTCGATTTAAATCAATCGTGTTTTTCATTCCGACAATCCAGAAAGCAAGTTTATGAGTAAATGGAATTTTTTCACTAGCTTTTGCCATTCTTTGATCGAGCCAAAGTATACATTTTCTAACTGGTTTATATTCACTATCAAGTTGGACAGATGAATCGCGGAACGCCGTGATAGTTGATCCAATAATTGCCTCTAATTCATCATGATATTTAGAGGTTAATTCTTTCAAACAAGAAACAACATTTTCAAAATAAAAATCAGGGTCTTGCTCGGCATAGCCTTTTTCCGTAGAAATATACACTGGTTGATAAGGCTTTTTAACAATCGCAACAGTGTTTCCCTTTTTATCAATTAATGATGTGCGAACTGATTGAGTTCCAAAATCAATACTTAAGACAAGTGGTTCTTTTTTCATGATATTTTTACCTCACTAGATAATTTATCACTTGCATAGAGAATATTCTAATAAAAACATATTTTGATGTCCAAAAGATTAAATTTATGTAAATTTATGGCGTTTTTACTTACCTATGTGCTAGTATTGTATCGCTGGTGTGGTGCTATGCACTACACGTTCAGACCTATGAGGAGGAAAATTATGGCTGAAAAGAAATATGTTTACGCCTTCGAAGATGCCCACGGATTGGGAAGAGAACTTCTTGGAGGCAAAGGCGCCGGCCTTGCTGAAATGACACACATTGGTGTTCGCATTCCTGAAGGTTTTACTATCACTACTGAAGTTTGCGCTTTGTTCTATGAAAGTGGCAAAAAACTTCCAGAGTATATCGTCGAACAAATTTTCGAAGCAGTAAAAGTTATCGAAAAGAAAACCGGAAAAGTTTTTGGTGGATCACACAATCCCCTACTTGTTTCCGTACGTTCTGGCGCTCGCGCTAGTATGCCTGGTATGATGGACACCATCTTAAACCTTGGTTTAAATGATGAAACTGTCGCCGCTTTAGCAAAAGAGACTGGCAATGAAAGATTCGCAATGGACTCTTTCCGCCGTTTCATCTTGATGTTCACCAACATCGCTAAAGGACATTCACGTGAAGAAATGGACAAAATGCTAGCTGATCTTAAAGAAAAGAATGGTTACAAATTGGACACTGAAGTCACCACTGAACAATTAAAAGACTTAGTTACCCGTTATAAGGCTTATTACAAAAAAACATTTGGAGAAGATTTCCCATCTGATCCAAAAGAGCAATTATTAGTCGCCGTTTCCGCGGTATTTAAGAGCTGGGACAACCCACGTGCGAACGTTTATCGTATGATGAACAACATTCCCTATTCTTGGGGTACTGCTGTTAACGTTCAATCGATGGCTTTTGGTAATAAAGGCGAAACTTCTGGTACAGGCGTTGCGTTCTCACGTGATCCTGCCACAGGCGAAAATAAAATTTCCGCTGAATATTTACCAAACGCTCAAGGCGAAGATGTCGTCGCTGGTATTCGCACTCCACTTCATATTGATGAATTAAAAGCGAGAATGCCAAAAGTCTACGATGAATTTGTTAAAACAATTAAAATCATGGAAAATCATTACCGTGATATGCAAGATATGGAATTCACTGTCGAAGATGGTGTCCTCTATTTCTTACAAACTCGTAACGGTAAGAGAACTCCAGCCGCTGCTTTAAAAATCGCTTGTGATTTAGTCGACGAAGGACTAATCAATGAAAAAGAGGCTGTTTGCCGAATCGATGCAATGTCTTTTGACAAGCTCTTGCTTCCTGGATTTGATAAGCAAGTTTTAAAAGAAACTACTCCTATCGCTAAAGGTTTAGCCGCTGGCCCAGGAGCGGGTACAGGCGCTATCGCCTTTACCGCTGAAGAAGCTGAGGCCAGAAAGAAAGCTGGCGAAAAAGTTATTTTAGTCCGTGCCGAGACTTCTCCTGAAGATATCGTTGGCATGGTCGCCGCTCAAGGCATTCTCACCATGCGTGGCGGTATGACATCACACGCTGCTGTCGTGGCTCGTGGTATGGGCAAGTGCTGTGTGTGTGGATGTTCAGCCGCAATTGTTGATGAGCACGCTCGCACCGTCACTATCGGCGACAAGGTCTACACTGATAAAGATGTGATTTCCGTTGATGGAAATACTGGAAATGTCTATTTCGGATCCATTAAAACCGTTGAACCAGATTTAACTGCTGGTTATTTCGGAAGATTAATGAGTTGGGTTGATGAATATCGTGATTTAAAGGTTCGTACAAACGCCGATACTCCACTAGATGCCAAACAAGCCAAAATTTTTGGCGCTCAAGGTATTGGTCTCTGCCGTACTGAACATATGTTCTTCGCCAAAGACAGAATCTTCTCAATGCGAAAAATGATTCTTGCTGATACTGTTGAAGAGCGCGAAGCGGCTTTAGCCGAAATCGAACCAATGCAACAAAGCGATTTTGAATCTCTTTACGAAGTTATGGGCGATTTCAATGTTAACGTCCGTCTCTTAGATCCACCACTCCATGAATTCTTACCACAAGAAGAAGGTTTAATTGAAGAACTTGCTCTTGCAACCAAGAAAACTGTTCAACAAGTTAAGGATCGTATCGCTGAACTCCACGAAGCTAACCCAATGATGGGTCATCGTGGTTGCCGTTTAGCGGTTACCTATCCTGAAATTTGTAGAATGCAAACTTCCGCCATTATTAAGGCCGCCATTAATGTCAGCAAAAAGACTGGCAAATTAGTAGAGCCAGAAATCATGGTCCCGCTCATTCTTGAAGAAAAAGAACTCAAATTTGTTAAGAACATTATTTGCCAAGTCGCGGATGAATTAATTGCTACTTCGGGATTAAATATGAAATACCACGTTGGTACAATGATTGAAATTCCACGAGCGGCCTTATTATCCGATGAAATTGCTAAAGAAGCTGAATTCTTCTCCTTTGGTACTAATGACTTAACTCAAATGACATTCGGTTTCTCTCGTGATGATGCTGGTAAATTCTTACCTGCTTATTACGAAAATAAAATTCTCGAAGAAGATCCATTTAAAACTCTCGATCAAAATGGTGTCGGTAAATTAATTACTCTTTCTGTTAAACTCGGAAGAGCGACGAGACCAAATCTCCATATTGGTGTCTGTGGTGAAACTGGTGGAGATCCAAAATCCATCGAATTCTATCACAAAGTTGGCTTGGATTATGTCTCCTGTTCACCATTCCGTGTTCCAGTGGCAAGATTAGCAGCTGCTCAAGCGGCTATTCTCTTCCCAAGAAAAAAATAATCTTTGCAATTATTTAAAACAAAAAGCTCAATCCGTTGAGCTTTTTTTATTACATAAAATTAATAATAAATTACCTATTGTTTAAAGAATAATGAAGCAGCGCCAATAACGCCAGCGTTGTAACCCAATTTCCCGACCAATATTTGAACTTCGGGAGAACGAGGAAAACCATAAGATCTTTCCGCACAATAATTTTTAAGACGTGAAGTAAGATAACCACCTTCTTTGGAAATTCCTCCACAGAGGATAACCGCATCAGGACGGAAAATATTACATAAATTAAGAATGCCTTCTCCTAAATAATGGACATAATTTCTCACTACTTCTTGAGCGAAACGATCGCCGATTTTAGCCGCTGAAAACGCCACTCTTCCATCAACTTCTTCAAGAGAGGAAGCAAATTTCCACATTAACGAATCTTCATGTTCTTTCATCATCGCTTTTGTATCAGCGATTAACGCCGTCGCTGAAGCATATGTCTCAAGACAACCATGGCGTCCGCATCCGCAAGGCCGACCATCCATTTGAATAATCATATGACCAATTTCGGCACCCTTACCCTCATTGCCTTCAAATAATTTGCCATTAAGAACTAAGCCTCCGCCGACACCTGTCCCTAAAGTAAGGACTACCATATTCTGAAATTGCTTTCCAACTCCAAAAGTTGCTTCACCTGAGGCGGCAGCGTTAGCATCGTTAGTCACATGAACAGGAAGAGGAATCTCTTTTTCAATTAACTCTTTGATTTTAATATTTGTCCATCCGATATTTGGCGCAAATTCGACAACACCCGTTTCAGAATCAACCGTTCCGGGGCAACCGATGCCAATACCAAGGACGCTTGGATAATTTATCTTTTTAATTTCCGTGACAAGTTTGGCAATTGTAACTTCTGGTTCCTCGCCTTTTTCTACTGTCATCGTAAAAAAATCAAGCAAATCGCCTTTTGGGGTAACAACCGCCCCTTTAATATAGGTACCACCAATATCAATTCCAATTGCATTCATTTTAAAATCCTCATAAATCTCAATTATTTTATTTATTTTCTCGCTGAAATAATTGACTTATTGAAAACAAAATTATTGTCTCCGTCGATATATCCCACTTCTTTTCCGTTGATAATGATTGAACTATCATCATCGATAAAACCTATTTCTTTGTCACCGAATGAAATAACTCCATCATCAGTAATAGAGGCAAATTTATTGCCGTTGATAAATAATTCATTTCGGCCAATATAGCCAACGAGCTCTTGATCAATGTAGATATTTCTGCCAAAGCATTCAATAATAAGCATTATTTTTTCGATGCTTCCTTTTTGGCTTTTGCTTTATTCATAAAAGTTGTGTAACCATGTTCAATTTCAACTTGGCGCGCTCTTGCAATAACCAGTGAGTCAGTTTTTACATCCTTTGTAATTGTTGATCCTGCCGCTGTAAAAGAAGCATCCTCAACTTTTATGGGAGCCACAAGAATAGTTCCGCTCCCAAGAAAAACGTTTTTCCCAATATCACAACGAGTTTTGTTGTATCCATCATAATTGGCAGTGATTGTTCCACAGCCAATATTGGTTTTTTCTCCAACTTCTGAATCGCCAATATAAGTCAGGTGAGCAGATTTAACTCCATCCTTAAAAATGGCGTTTTTCAATTCGACAAAATTTCCCACTCGGCAATAATTGCCGATAATGGTTCCAGCACGCATTTTTGTGAAAGGACCAATTTCATTGAAATTTCCAATCTCGGTATCAGAAATCCAAGATGATTGAATGAGATTATCGTCTCCGACTGTCACATGATTTAAATATGTATTAGGACCAATTGTGTTGGCTTCGCCAATTCGACATTTACCAAAAATAGTCGTGTTAGGCATAATAATAGTATCGCGGCCAATTTGCACATCGGGAGAAATATAAGTTGAATCAGGATCTTCCATCGAAACTCCGGAAAGCATAAGTTTGTGATTGATTCTTTTGCGGATGACTTTTCCGGCATATGACAATTGAATTCGATCATTAATACCAAAAACTTCAACAGCATCTTCCACAACATAAGCCCCAACTTTTTTGCCATTACGAATAAAAATTTCGACTAAATCCGTTAAATAATACTCTTTTTGAGCATTATTAGTTGTGAGTTGATCGATATATTCAAAAAGAGATTTATTGTCAAAAACATAAAGACCGGCATTTACTTCACGAATATCTTTTTCATATTCATTACAATCTTTCTCTTCTTTAATAGCTAAGACATGGTTGCTTTTTTCTTCTCGAATAATACGTCCATATCCTTTAGGGTTTTCTAAAACAGCAGTAACAATAGTTAATTTATTATTAATTTTCTCATGGACTTTAAAAATATTTTCAATAGATTCGGTCGTCACAAGAGGAGTGTCACCACATATAACCAGCGTTGAACCTTCTTTATCGCGTAATAAGTTTTTAGCTTGAAGAACGGCGTTTCCCGTTCCGCTTAAATCTTTTTGCCACACGACAGCAGCGCGATCCTCGACGAGAGATTTTGTTACATCTCCGCCAAAGCCCACGACAACAACAATATTCTTCATTTCAAGAGGAATAATGGCGTCAAGAACATAGTTGACCAAAGCTTTTCCTAAAATGGGATAAGAAACTTTGGAATGTTGAGGATCACGAGATTTCATTCTCGTTCCTTTCCCCGCGGCTAATACGACAGCATATTTATCCATAAAATCCTCCTATTTAATAATACTAGTAACTTCAACAAGATACCTATCTTCTAATTTTCTTGCTGTTGATTTGATGAGAGCTAAATTAGTGCTAAGAGCAAAAACGGCACTCCCTGATCCAGTCATTGAAACAATAGAAAATCCTGCTTTAATTAATGTTTCTTTGATAATTTTAATTTCCGGAACCAGTTTTATAGCAGGCTCTTCTAAAGAATTGACGATTGATTGAGCAAGGAGTTGATCATCGCCTTCTGCCAATGCTTTAACAACATCATCAACATTCCCAGTCGATAAAGTCATTGTATCAGATAATTCAAAAACATCCTTCGTTGAACATCCTTCGTTTGGCTTAACAATTAAAACCGAATAATTATTTTTAATAATAATATTTTCAAAATCGTCACCAGTTCCGTGACAACGAGCTGGTTTACAAGAAATAAAAAATGGAACATCCGAGCCTAATTGTTTGGCAATTTCAATTAATTCATTTTCTTTTGCGTTTAATCTCAAAATTTTATTGACACCTTTTAAGACAAAAGCGGCATTAGAAGAACCACCTCCCAATCCAGCTTGCATAGGAATTGACTTATGAATCGAGACACGAAATCTGTTTTTAAGATGATATTTTTGCTCAATTAGAGTTAATGCTGAAGAAGCAAGATTGTAATGGACATTACCATTAGAAAAATCATCAATTGTCACAAAATTATTAGTAGCATTTTTTAATTCACTTATTAATAAAGAATCGTGAAGTTCAATTGGAACCATGATCATATCAAGATTGTGAAAACCATCTCCACGTCTCTCGTTAACATTCAGACATATATTAATTTTGGCATAACTGCGTACAACTAAATCTTTCATAAACTTAATAATTATAATTATTGGTCCTTAAATCAGCAACATATTTTCATGAATTCAAAATAAGTACAAATTGCTCTTATTTCATATTACCATTTGCTAAGAGAACTTGATACAAATCAAAATATTCTTGTGGGCTTATTTGTTCTGGTCGCCTATCGGGTTCAATATGAGTATCAAAGCAAATTTTTTGAGCTAAATTTCGATCTTTTAAATATGCAGTCAAATTATTGAGAATAGTTTTTCTTCTATTCAAAAATAATTGCTTACAAAGCAAATACGTCGAGAGGCAGTCGTTTCGTTGCGTGACGCTATTAATCGTAATTTTGAAAACGAATGAATTGCATTTTGGAGATGGATAAAATGATCCTGGCTTGACGGTAAATATTTTCTTTGAATCACCTAAGAGATGAATTAAAACCGAAATCGGTCCATAATTTTTCCCAGTCATATCAGAAAAACGAGAAAAAGCCTCAGCTTGGCACATCAAAATATATTGATGGCAATTAACGGCGTTTATAATGAGATAAGTAACTAATTCAGTTGTAATATTGTAGGGTAGATTTCCAATTATTTTTGAATAGTGGCTAACATCAATGTTTCGGATGTCGTCATTAATTATTTTTAAATGTGGATAATCAGAATACGCACGTTTTAGAAAAAGCGTCATCCGTGAATCAATATCAACAACATCGATTTTCGTTTCTGATAATAGGAGAAAATGAGTTAAAGATCCTAATCCAGGACCAATCTCTAAAATTGTATCATTTTCATCAATTTCTAATTCGTTAACAATACGATTAGCAAGTAGAGAATCAATCAAAAAATTTTGCCCATAGTCCTTATCGGGAAATAAGTTTAATTTTTGAATTATATCATTGATATTTGAACGGTTAATTTCCATCTATATCTCCTTCATTATTGATGCGATTTTTTCTTTTGTATAATCTAGAGAATTTAATCTCTTTACTAACTGTTTTACATTGACCAATCCTACTGGCACTTTTTTTGCAAAAATAGTTCGCATATCCTTTTTGTTAAGACCTAATGAAGATAAAAATGATGCATCAATATCCGAAACTTTTGCCGCTTTTTTTGAGCAAAAAGGCTTTAAAATTCGAATTATTTCTTCCTTCTGACATTCAGCCACACCATGTTTATGCTTTCTATTGCATTTATCAAGAGGAACACGAATATCAATTGAACCCGGAATTTTAATGCGTGATCTAATAGTTTCCCCGGCTGAGTCAGAATCAGTTAAAATCAGAATCGTTTTTCTATCAGTAACAGCGTTTAAATAAGCTATTTCAGTAGATGGTATTTCGTATCCATTGGTCATGACAATTTCTGCATCGACAAAAGATGATAAATAAGAAGCATCTTCTTTACCTTCAACAACAATAATGCCATCAAAATTCATTTTCATTATTTTACACGTGAAACATTTGACAAGAGGTTTCATAAACAACATCAATGATATGTTTTTTGGATATTTTTTTGATGTTTGTTATTTCATCAATAACTAAAGCAATGTTCTTTGGTTCATTAATTGTTCCTCGCAATGGATGAGGAGAAAGATAGGGTGAATCAGTTTCAACAACCATTTTATCAAGAGGCGTATTTTCACATACTTCTTTTGGTCTTTTTGCATTAGTGAAGGTTAATGTCCCTCCAAATCCTATCAACAGACCTAAATCAATAACAGTTTGAATAGATTCAACACTACCAGAATAGCAGTGCATCACACCACCAAACATTGGTTTGTGTTGCTTTAATATCTGCATGCAATCCTCAAAAGAGTCGCGATTATGGATCGTAATTGGCTTCTTATTTTGATTGGCGATTTCAATTTGTTTGATAAAAAATTCTTTTTGTATTTCTCTTTCACTAATTTCTTTATTCCAATGATAATCAAGGCCTATTTCTCCGACCGCCACAACTTTTGGGTCATTGATGTGCGACATAAGCTCATTAAATTCTTGATTTGTAACATTAAAAACATTACAAGGATGGTATCCAATAGCGGCGTATATTTGTGGATATTTTTCTGCCAATTTGATAGCCAGTAAGGAACTATTATAATCCCAACCGACAACTAAAAATTTATCAACACCAACTTTTTCAGCTTCGGCAATGATTTCATCAATTCGCGGATATAATTGTTCGTCGTTTAAATGACAATGGGTATCAAATATCATTTTATTTACCTACACAAAAACGAGCAAAAATCTCTTTTGATATATCAATTTGATTTGCTTCGCCTAAAATTTCTAAAATAGCTTCATAGGCATCTTTAAGAGATATGGAAACTAAATCAATGGGTAAATCGAATATCGCGTCTTGCTTGGCTTTTAAAAGCGATTCCTTGGTTCTTTCTAACAAGCCTAATTGACGAGCGTTGTTAAGAGCTGGTTGCATAAAAGATTGTTCATCCAAACCTAGCGAATGATAAATTTCATCAACTAAAGGCGTAATATCTTTCTTTAAGGCTGAGATTAATAGACCATGGCTTTCTTTGTTGATTTTTTTATCGCTTTTATTATAAACAATAATACGATTAGTGTTTTCGGTTATCTTTAATATTTCCTGATCTTCAGAACTTAATTCTTCACTGGCGTCAAGAACCACGATAATTAATTCAGCTTGGGTAATTGTTTTTCTAGCTTTTTCAACGCCAATTGAC
>JBAYDQ010000002.1:0-21125 GCA_041668145.1 Bacilli bacterium
GTCGACACTGAGTTTGATTTTAGGAATCTTTTTTATTGATGGAACCTGTAGTATTTATATTTCAATTTCTTTGATCATCGCCTTTATCTTTTTTGAATTAATGCTGAGATATGTTCTTTTTAAAGCGATGAATAACATCGATAAAAATTTTATCGATGACCTACATCTTCGAAATAAAGACTTTAAAGAATTTCACCTCCGCTTTGAAAACTATAAAAAAGCCGTTTTATTGACGCCACTTAATTTCCTTTTTATTTTTTTGATATGTGGCTTCCTAATTTTTATCATGGTTTTAAATGACATCCACAACATTTTAATGATTATTGCTCCGATCTGTTTAACACTTGTAGAAATATTTTATTTTCGGCCTTTTGCTAAAAGTAAAGAAGAGGAAATTTCTTTAGAAGAAAAAGAGCTTTACCAAACGAAAAATATTGATGATTACAAAGAAAAAGAATTTTCTATTCATGAAAAAACATATCGATTGACAAAGATTACACTTTTAAAAAAGTATTTTGTTATCGCCACAATGATAATTGTGACTGGTGGCATTATGTTATTGAATGGTATCTTTTCAATTCCTTATATTGTTTTTTATCTCTGCTTAGAAACCGCTCTTTATAATAATTTTCACACTTTGTTCACTTATGATGAGAAAAAACGTGAATATCTTATCGCCAAAGTACGATTAAATAATATCATTCATCAAGATGATGAAATAATCTAGCAACTTTTGATAGAGCATGCTATCATATAGTCCCTCAAAATGGAACTAGATTTTCAAACAACATTCCCTGATTTATCTTCTTATGAAGAGGTATATACCCATCTCATGGAAAAGACATTTCGTGATCTTGGATTAACATGTGAGCCAGTGGTTAGCGTCTCTTTAGTTGATAATCAATTTATTCATCAAATGAATCGCGATTATCGGCATATTGATCGTCCCACAGATGTTATTTCATTCGCTTTCCTCGACGGAATAAAGAATCGCGAAAAAATTTTGAAAAATCCAGGTCAATTATGCAGTTTAGGAGATATTTATATTTCAGTTGATAAAGCGAAAGAACAAGCTGTTGAATATGGCCATTCACTAGAGAGAGAATTGGAATTTCTCTTTATTCATGGCTTATTACATTTAATTGGCTATGATCATATGACGTCTGAAGACGAGAAAATTATGTTTGATTTACAAGATCAAATTTTAGGAAAAAGGAGTTCGTAAAATGAAAAAAGAAGAATTAGTCGCTAAAGCTAAAGAGGCGAGATTACTATCCTACTCACCTTACTCAAAATTTGCTGTTGGAGCAGCATTAGAATGCAAAGATGGAACCGTTTTTGTCGGTGCTAATATCGAAAATTCATCGTACCCATTATGTATGTGCGCTGAACGAAATGCGATTTACAACGCCTACATGTATGGCTACAAAAAAGATGATTTTGTGGCTTTTGCTCTCTGCGCTGATACTAACGAGCCAACCTCACCATGTGGAGCTTGCCGCCAAGTTATCAGTGAACTTTACCCAGAAGAGGCTCCTATTTATATGTCAAACTTAAAAGGAGAAATTAAAGAAACCACCGCCGTGGAACTATTGCCATTTGCTTTTTCTCCGAAAGATCTCGAAAAATGAAATCTGGGTTTGTAGCAATTTTAGGTCGTCCCAATGTTGGTAAATCAACCATTTTAAACGACATTTTAAACGAAAAAGTTTCGATTGTAACAGATAAATCACAAACAACTCGCAATAATATTCGCGGCATTTATAATTGTCCAGAAGCGCAGATTGTTTTCGTTGATACTCCTGGAATTCATAAACCACACCAAGTATTGGGCGAAAGAATGAATAATTATGCTTATAGCTCAGCTCATGATGTTGATGTTAATATATTGGTGATAGATGCATCAACTAATTTTGGCAGTGGTGACCAATATTTAATTGAGCATTTAGATCTCCATAATGTTCCACTTATTATCGTTTTCAATAAAATTGATCGAGTGAAAATAACTCATGTTACTGATTTAAAAAATCATTACATAGAATTATTTCCTCATGCCGCAATTATCGAAACAGTGGCTCTCGACAAATTTAATATCGATAGTCTAATTAAAAAGGTTATTGAACTTTTACCTGAAGGTGTTCCATTTTATCCCACAGATGTTGTGACGGATAAGGATGAAATATTCCAAATTAAAGAAATTATTCGCGAAAAAGTTTTACGAACATTGAAAGAAGAAGTTCCTCATGCTGTCGCAATATATTTAGAAAATGTCGAATGGGAAGATAATCCTATTCACATCAAGGCGGATATCATTGTGGAAAAAGATAGTCAAAAAGGAATTGTTATTGGAGCACAAGGTAAACGCATTAAATTGATTGGCAGTCGTGCCAGACAAGATATTGAATCTTTACTCCACAAACATGTTTTTCTTGAGCTTTTTGTTAAAGTGCAAAAAGATTGGAGAAATGAAGAAAAGTCTCTTGAAACATATGGTTATAAATCGGAAAAATAATCATGAAAATTATCGTTATATCGGTTACGCCATATAAGGAAAACGATGCGATTGTTAATGCGATAAGCGAAGAGGGAGCGATTTCATTTTTAGCACGTGGTATTTTAAAACCCCAGTCGAAAAACGCTGGTTTAAATACGAATTTAGTTATTGCTGATATCGAACTAAGCGATAGTAATAATAAGTATCCAATTTTAAAGTCGAGTTCAATTATATCTTCTCCTATACAATTGAATAATGATTTAACTTATTTAGGGATTTTAATGGTTATCAACGAAGCTACAAAAACAATGTTACAAGATGAAGAAAAACAATTGATATATTCATCACTTATTGAAACTATCAACACTTTAAAAAAATCTGCTGATCCATGGATGGTCATGCTAATTTATTTAGGACGAATTTTTAAATATTCCGGCTATGAATTTGAAGTGAATAAATGTGTCTTTTGTGGATCAAAAAAGGAGATAAAAACTTTCTCTTTTTCGGATGGCGGTTTTGTTTGTTCGCATTGTCTTAAACCAAATACTGAACATGATTTATCGAATGATCAAATGCTCTTATTACGCAGCATTATTAACGCTGATAGTTTTAATGTGTCATCGCCATATGCCTCCTTGGAAAATAAAAAGATTATTTTTAATAAATTTCTTGAATTCATCGTTGATTCTTACGGTATTCATTTAAGATCTGCTAGTCTTTTAATTTCATAAAATATCGCACATATACACTTATAATAGGTTGACAATTCTTTGCGCATGCCCATATACTATACGAGCACGCATTCCCAAGGAGGAAGACACATTATGAGTAAAAACGATTTTGACAAAGTCACTAATCACTTTATTGTCTCGGGATTTTATTTTCAAGGATCCGAAATATATGGCGGATTATCAAATACATGGGATTACGGACCTCTTGGTTCCGAGATCAAAAGAAATATTGAACGCATGTGGTGGAAGAAATTCGTTCAAGAATCACCAACTAATGTTGGCATTGATGCAGCCATCTTGATGAATCCGAAAGTTTGGGAAGCGACAGGACATGTCGCAACTTTTAATGATCCCTTAATTGACTGCAAAGATTGCAAAATGCGATTCCGCGCTGATCAAATTATTGAAAATCAATTTCCAAAAGTTGATGTCGCAGGAATGACAAATGATCAATTAATGGATTTTATTAGAAATAACCATGTTAAATGTCCAAACTGCGGGCATGAAAATTTTACGGATATTCGCCAATTTAATATGATGTTTAAAACTCATATTGGTGTTACTGAAGATAGCAAATCAACCGTTTATCTACGTCCAGAAACTGCTCAAGGCATGTTTGTTAATTTTAAAAACATCGTTCGCTCCACAAGAAGAAAATTGCCAATGGGAGTTTGCAATATCGGCAAAGCATTTAGAAACGAAATAACTCCTGGGCAAATGACTTTTAGAACAAGAGAATTTACACAGATGGAAATGGAATTTTTCTGCAAGCCAGGTGAAGATTTAAAATGGTTTGATTACTGGAAAAAACATTGTTTAGATTTTGTCGATGATCTCGGAATAAGAAAAGAAAATCTACGCTTCCGTGATCATGAACCAGCTGAATTAGCTTTTTATTCCAAGGCCACAACAGATATTGAATATTTATTCCCTTTTGGGTGGGGAGAGATTTGGGGTATCGCTGATCGAACCGATTATGATTTAAAGCGTCATTCTCAGTTTAGCGGTGAAACTTTAGATTATCTCGATCCTGAAACTAATGAGAAATATATCCCTTTTTGCATCGAACCATCCGTTGGTCTTGATCGTCTCATTTTAATGACTTTATGCAACGCCTATGAGGAAGAAAAAATCGGCGATAATGATATGCGTATCGTCATGCATCTTGTCCCAAGCGTCGCTCCTTATAAAGTTGCTGTTTTACCTTTAAGTAAAAAATTAGAAGAAAAAGCTCGTGAAGTCGAAAAAATCCTTTCAACTTATATGACAACTGTCTATGACGATACAGGAAGCATCGGCAAAAGATATCGCCGGCAAGATGCCATTGGCACACCTTACTGCATTACCGTTGATTTTGATACCTTAGATGATAGTTCAGTCACAATACGAGACAGAGATACCATGCAACAAATTCGCTTGCCAATTAATGAATTGGCTAAATATCTTTCAGTGAAGGTTTTCTATTAAGGATTTAACAAATAATGGCATTTGACGAAAGCTTAATTAATGATGTTTTGGATCATGCTGATATCGTACAAGTGATATCATCATTTATTCCCGTCACGAAAAAAGGCAAGAATTTTATTGCAAAATGTCCTTTTCACGATGACACGAATCCTTCGATGAGCATTAGTCCAGAACGAAAAATGTTTAAATGCTTTGTCTGTGGAACAGGCGGTTCAGCCGTTTCTTTTGTGCAAAAATACTTGCATATTTCTTTTTTCGAAGCCATGCAAAAAGTGGCCGAATTATCTGGATATCACGATGAACGTTTGACTAATATTCACGCCTACATTAAACCCGTTGATGAAAAAAAAGCTCCTCTCTTGAAATGTTTACACGATTTAACGCTTTATTATCAGTACGCTCTTAACACCTCTGAAGGTCAAGAAGGATTAGCGTATTTTGATAGTCGCCACCTCGATGCTTCCACTCGCGCTAAGTATCTCCTTGGCTATGCGAACAAAGATGGTAAAGCGACTTGTCAATTTCTCGAAGAAAAAGGTCATTCTATTAAAACAATTGAAGATATTGGAATTGCCTCATCCATGAATGGTGTTTATTTTGACAAGAATCAAGGACGAGTTATCTTTCCTATTTGCGATATGGATGGTCAAGTTATAGGATATAGCGCTCGAAGAATTAAAGAAGGGTCAGAAAGCAAATACATCAATTCTCCTGAAACATATCTTTTTCACAAAAGCAGTGTTTTATATAACTATCATATCGCTAAAGAAAAAGCGCGCATTGAAAACTGTGTTTATGTCTGTGAAGGTTTTATGGATGTCTTTGCATTAGCAAAAATTGGATTAGATAACGCTGTTGCGTTAATGGGAACAGCTTTGACAAACGAGCATATTGCTATGTTGCGATTATTAAATGTCGAAGTTCGTTTATGCCTCGATGGTGATTTGCCTGGTCAGACAGCCATGATGAAAGCCAGTAAAATGTTAGAGACCGCTCATATCAAGTGTATGATTGTCGATAATCAAGGGAACACAGAGGATCCAGATGAAATTTACAATAACAAAGGGGCTGAAGAACTTCGTGTCTATGTGCAAAAATTATTAAATCGCGTCGATTTTGCTCTTAAATACTTCAAACGCAGTAATCCTTTGAAAACGATGGAGCAAAAGAAACAATTAATTGGCGAATTTGTTCCAATTCTTCTCGATATAAATAGTCAATTAGACCTAGACAATTATCTTCATCAATTAAGCGATGTGACAGGTTACGATATCGAAAGTATTCGCGCTTTAGTAAAAAGAGCGAGAAATAGTCATGATTTAGAAAAACCTGAACAGTTGATCAGTACTTTTCATCCAGAAAGAAAAATTCTTCGGCGCTTAGAAATGGCGGAAAGAGAATTTCTCTATCAGATGTTACAGGATAAGCAAGCTGTTAGTTTTTATGAGAATAAATTAAGCGGTTTTTATGACGAAACATATCGTCAAATCGCTAATTACATCGTTGATTATTTACCAAATCACGAGGAATTAGAACCTGTTGATTTGCTCTCATCGTTAGAAATGAGTGAATTGCCCAATAAAGACGCCCTTATCAATGAAGTGACAGCCCTTTATCTAGAAAGGAATCATCCACAGAAATGCAATGATAAATTATTAAGCAATTTGCTCGATGCCATTCAAGAAGAAAAAGAAAGAATTTTCGAAAAAGATTCCTTAGAACAATCTCTTGAGGGAAAAACACCACTTGAGCAAGCTCGTATTGTCGCGGATTACAATCGTCGAAAAATGAAGAAAAAAGTATAGTTTAAATGGAGGAAACAAAAATGGGAAGAAAACCAATTGTCCAAGTCGAAACGTCCGATGAAATCTCAAAAAAGGGAAGAGGAAGACCGAAGAAGGAATCTGATTTAATAGCGACCGGTGCTAAAAATGGCAAAGCCTCAATACGTAAAAAAGGCGATCAAATTATGTCACTGGAAGAAGTGGAAAGCGAACTTCTAAAAAAAGCTAAAACTACTGGAGTTATTAGCCAAAGTGAAATATATGATAGTCTTAATACTTTTGAATTAGATGATGATGCTATCAGTGATTTAATGGAGTTTTTTGCTTCTCATGATATTGAAGTTACAAACGAAGAGGAAGAGGAAGAAGAGGAAGATGACAATGATCTAGACAAGATTGATGATTCAAAAATTAATCTTGAAGAACCTATTGAAGATGATGACTTTTTTGCTGACGAATCACTCAATAAAGACGACGAAGAGGAAGAAGAAATTGATGTTGATAACATTAATGCATCTCTTGGAAGCGAAGTTCGCGTCAACGATTCAGTCAAAATGTATCTCAAAGAGATTGGCAAATTCTCGTTGTTAAAACCCGAAGAAGAACCTATCATCGCCAAAAGAGCGGATGAAGGTGATGAAGATGCAAAACAAGAATTGATTAATCGCAATTTAAGATTAGTTGTCAATATTGCTAAGCATTATGTAGGACGAGGAATGGCTTTCCTCGATTTGATTCAAGAAGGTAATCTTGGACTGATGAAAGCTGTTGATAAATTCGATTATACCAAGGGATATAAATTTTCAACCTATGCCACATGGTGGATTCGCCAAGCCATTACACGAGCCATCGCCGATCAGGCTAGAACGATTCGTATTCCCGTTCATATGGTGGAAACCATCAATAAAATGACCAGAGTTCAACGAACTTTAATTCAAGAACTAGGCCGTGAACCAACCGCGGAAGAAATTAGCGATGCTTTAAATGGCGATTTATCACCAAAAAGAATTCGTGAGATTCAACGAATTGCCATGGAACCAGTTTCTCTTGAAACCCCTATCGGTGAAGAAGATGATTCTCATCTTGGCGATTTTATCGAAGATAAAGAATCAGAATCTCCAACAGAATATACAACTAGACAATTATTAAAAGAAGAACTTTATTCAATCTTAAAAGACTTGTCTGATCGAGAAGAAAGAGTTATTCGCCTTCGTTATGGATTAGATGATAATCGTCCTCGAACCCTTGAAGAAGTGGGTCGAGAATTCGGCGTTACTCGGGAACGTATTCGTCAAATTGAAGCGAAAGCCATTCGAAAATTAAGACATCCAACTCGCAGCAAACGGTTAGGCGATTATAAAGGAAAATTATAATTTTACCTTGTAAATCCCTAAGGAGACAGAGATAGTGAGAAGAGATAATGAATTTTTATTCGCCATACCTAAAAAGAGAAGAGGTCGACCGAGTAAGTCGCTCGCTGAAAAACTTTTAGGAGTGTCAAATAATAATAAAAACTCAATTTCATTATTTCAAAATCAAATAGTTTTTGATCGTTTAAAAAGTGATCTTTTAAAAAAAGTTCACAATTCTCAATTAACACAAAGTCAAATACATGGCTGCCTCAGTGCTTATCATTTTGATGATTCTTCAATTGAAGAATTAATGAATTTTCTTTTTGAGAATCATATTACCATTCAATTTGATGATGAAGAGGATAATGCTAAAAATATCGCAGATGATGAAGATAAAAATTATTCTTTGCTTTTCACAAACGAGACGCAAAGTAATGATTCAATCAGAGTATATCTAAAAGATGCCTCTCAATATCCACTCTTAAGCGCTACAGACGAATATGAAATCGCTAAAAAAGCAAATAATGGTGACATTAATGCCAAGAACAAATTGATTAATCATAACCTACGCTTAGTTGTTAGCATCGCCAAAACATATGTTGGAAGAGGACTAGCTCTCCTTGATTTAATTCAAGAAGGAAATTACGGATTGATGAAGGCGGTTGATAAGTTTGATTGCACTAAAGGCTATAAATTTTCGACCTATGCCACATGGTGGATTCGCCAAGCCATTGCCCGCGCTATTACGGATCAAGGTAGAACAATTCGCATCCCTGTCCATATGGTGGAACGAATGAATAAAATCAATCGAGCTAAAAGAAATTTATTTCAAGAATTAGGTCGTGAACCTACTGCGGAAGAAATTAGTGATTTTCTAGATGATTCGTTGACGGCGCAAGAGGTTATTGATGCTCAGCGTTTAACTCTCGAGCCACTTTCAATGGAAAATCCTGTTGGTGAAGATGAGACAAGACTTGAAGATTTTATTGAGGATAAAGAATCAGAATCGCCACAAGATTATGTAACAAGGCAAATGTTAAAAGAAAGATTAGACGCGATTTTAAAGCAGCTCACCGAACGCGAAGAACAAGTCATACGTTTACGTTATGGAATCGATGATCAAACTCCTCGAACATTAGAAGAAGTTGGTCAAAAATTCGGTGTTACTCGGGAAAGAATTCGCCAAATCGAGGCAAAAGCCATTTGTAAATTAAGATCATTTAGTAATGAACAGAAATTGTGTAATTATCGAGGAGGAGCACGAACATGATCAAATTATCCTTACGTTTAGAAACCATTTTAGATATGACACCTGTTAGCGTTGTAGCAGACGTTGGCAGCGATCATGGTAAATTGATGATTGCTCTTTATGAAAGCGGAAAAATTTCTCATGGATACGCCATCGAGAACAAACAAGGACCCTATACTCGTTTAGTCAAAGCTTTGACCAAAGAAAAATTAGAAGATATCATCGTCCCTCTTTTTTCCGATGGAATTAGAGATTTGCCGGCATGTGTTAATACTGTCATTATCGCTGGAATGGGTGGAGAAGGAATTGTTAAAATTCTTCAAGCATATCCCGAAAAATTAAAAACTGTCCAAACGATTATTATTGATGCTCATAGTCATATTCCTGAAACGCGAGAAGCCATCACAAAAATGGGCTTCATTATCGCTGATGAAAGAATGATAAAAGAAGATGATATCTTCTATGAAATTATTCGTTTTATCCGTTCTGACATCGCTTTTTACAGCGAAGATGATTTAACCTTCGGTCCTATATTAAGACAAGAGAAAACAACTGCATTCAAAGAAAAATATATCTCTCGTATTCATGAGATTGAATCTCTTATTCAGAAAGACAAAATTCCCCTGAATCGTCTTAAAGCTTTAGAAAGAGAAAAGAAAAAGATTGAAGGAATTATCTAAGATGAAAACAAAAACTTTTCTACGTCTTATTTCAATTCGTTTTCCGAAGCGATTGGCGGAACCATTTGATCATGTTGGTTTAATGACCGGCCAACTACCGGACGAAATACGCAAAGTTGTTCTTTGTCTCGACATGGATTGGGAACTTTTACCGACGATTAAGAAAATTATGCCCGATATCATCATCAGTCATCATCCTTTTATTTTTGGTACTAAATATCAAGTTTTCAAACACGATGAAAACAAACGTCTATTAGATGAAGAAATAGTTAAATTGGGAATCCCGGTTTATAGTTTTCACACTAATTTTGATACCGGAATCGGAGGAATGAATGACGCATTAAGTGAAGCGCTTGGCTTGATTAATGTGTATATTCCTGAATCAAATCCAATGATGAGAATTGGTGAATTAAAAGAAGAGATGGATATTTTTTCTTTTGCAAGTTATACCAAACATAAATTTGATGTCAATTATGGATTATTAATCCATGATGGTCGACCAATGATTAAAAAGGTCGGATTAATTGGTGGTGGAGGTTCACGCGATTGGACAATTGCTAAAGATGAAAATTGTGACATTTACATTTCAGGTGACGCTCCTCACCATGTTCGAAGAGAAATGGTTAATGCTCATTTTAATTATCTTGATTTGCCTCATGAAATTGAAAAAATATTCATGCCCACGATGAAAAAATATCTTCTTGAGATTGATAATTCGTTAGAAATCTATTCATTCGATCACGAAAAATTGCCAAAAGTTATTTAAGATTTAATAAGTAATGATAAACCTCATCGATCAGGAAAAGTGGTGTGCTTGCACCACTTGAAATTGCGATGTGGTTTTTATTTTTTAACAGAGAAGGATCGAGCTGAGAAACATCTTCCACTAAATAGGAATCAATTCGTGGATATTTCATTTTGGCAATTTCAAAAAGCCGCCGAGAATTGCTAGAATGATGATCGCCGATAATGATAATAGCGTCGACATCTTCTTTGATATTAAGAATAGCTTCTTGTCTTGTTCGAGTGGCATTACAAATCTCATTCTCAATTCGAGCATGAGGAAGATGAGAAAGAATATGAGTATGAATATCTTTCAAAGAAAGATAATTGAGAGTTGTTTGATTGATAACTAACGGTGATTCATCAGTGATGAGCTGGTAATCAAAAGTTTGATTGATGTCGTATAAAACAATTGATGAAGAATACGAAAGAGCAGCCACTGTTTCGGGATGAGAGCGATAACCGATATAAATAATTTGATGTTGGTTATGAGTTTCATCAATAATCGATTGAAGATTCTTTTTAACCAATGGGCAAATGGCATCATAGATAATGAGTCCTTTTTCTTGAGCAATGTTTTCCCATTCTTGACGATGACCGTGAGCAGCAAAAATCACCACGCCACGAGAAATATTATTAATATCATCAATCATATTAATACCTTTTTCTTTAAGAAAGTCGGTCACATAAGAATTATGAACTAGCATGCCAAGAACAGTGACAGGTTGTCGAGGGTGTTTGGTTTTAATTTTTAAAGCTAACGAAATGGCGTTGTTTACACCAGCGCAGTATCCTTTTGGTTCAAGAATCGTTACTTTCATCGCGTTAATTTACTCTTTATTTCTTAATTATGTTAACATAACTAAGAGGATTTTATATGAAAAACGAAGATATTTTATTAGGCTCCCATGTCACAATGACCAGTCCCGATTTTTATTTGGGAAGTGTTAAAGAAGCTCTGAGCTATAATTCCACAACATTTATGTTTTATACTGGTGCTCCCCAAAATAGTTCGCGTAAACCCTTGAAAGAATTGAAAATTGAACAAGGTTATGAATTATTAAAAAAAGCCGGCCTTGACGAAACAAAAATCGTTGTTCATGCCCCTTATATCGTCAATCTAGCCAATCGAAGTAATCCTGAATTATACGCTAGTTCAAAAAGCATGATTAGAAATGAAATCATTCGCACAGCAGGTTTTCACGCTTCAATTTTAGTTCTTCATCCCGGCGCTCACGTGAGTCAAGGTAATGAAATCGCTATTCAGGCATTAATTGATGCTCTCGATGATATTTTTGAAAACGATGGTACTAATGTTAAAGTTGCGATTGAAACGATGGCGGGAAAGGGAACTGAAATCGGCATTACCTTTGAACAAATTCACCAAATTTTGTATTCATCTCATCATCCAGATCGATTAGGAGTCTGTCTTGATACATGTCATATCAATGATGCTGGTTATGATGTGCACGATGTAGATGGTATTTTAAAAAAATTCGATGAAATCGTTGGATTAAAAAATCTTTTAGTCATTCATCTCAATGATAGTAAAAATGAAAGAGGCGCTCATAAGGATCGACACGAAAACATTGGTTATGGCACGATTGGTTTTAAAACGCTATATGATTATGCCCATCATCCTTTATTGGTTGATGTTCCAAAAATATTAGAGACTCCTTATGTCGATGGTAAACCCCCATACAAACAAGAAATCTCCATGTTGAGATCTGGAGATTACTTGGAAAATTGGAGAGATAATAGTTTTAATTAAAACTTATCAATCTCTTTTTTAAGAGCCTCGAAAGCTTCGTCTTCCGAGACTTTTTTTATAACTTTATCTTTTTTAAAGATAACAAATTCATGTTTTCCACCCGCTATTCCGATATCGGCATTTTTCGCTTCGCCAGGACCGTTGACGATGCATCCCATCACAGCGACATGAATGGGCTTTTGAATAGTCTCTAAATAATCCATCACCTGTTTCGCCAAAGACGGAACATCAACTTGCGTTCTTCCACATGTTGGGCAAGCCACAAGAGTTGGGTAATTGGGATATAAATCTAAATCATGAAGTAAGCGTTTGGCAGCAATAACTTCATCCTTTGGATCACCAGCAATTGAAATGCGGATGGTATCACCAATGCCATCTAAAAGAAGAGGAGCCAAACCAGCTGTGCTACGAATCAAGGAAATGTCTTTGAAACCAGCCTCGGTTATTCCGAGATGAAGAGGATAGGGAAAGACTTCAGCTGCCAATCGATAAGCGGCAATTGTCTGTTTTACATCGGAACCTTTTAATGAAATGACAATATCATAAAAATTAAGATCTTCGAAAATTTTGACATGTTTTTGAGCGGATTTAACTAATTCTTGAGCGGTATATAAATGGGAATAATCGTTAATAGTTTTATCAAGTGAACCTGAATTGACACCAATGCGGATAGGAATATGTTTTTCTTTTGCCATATCCACAACTTTTTTGATGTTTTCAGAAGAGCCAATGTTGCCAGGATTGATACGTATTTTGTCGATACCATTTTCCATGGCTAAAAGGGCTAAATGATAATCGAAATGAATATCAGCAACAAGAGGAATGCGAATCTGTTTTTTGATTTCGCTTATCGCTAAAGCATCCTTTTCGTCCATCACTGAAACGCGCATTAAATCCGCTCCTAAAACAGCGCATTCATTAATTTGTTTAACAACTTTATCGACATATTCAGTTTTGACATTGCACATTGATTGAATCAAAACTTTATCTTGACCGCCCATTTTAAGAGAGCCAAGAAAGATAGGACGGGTTTCGTTTCTTAATTTCATAGCAATATTATATCATTACGGGTAATGAATTAGTCTCAAAAATATGTTTGCATTACTTGTTATCTATGATAAGATATTAAACGACTTTAAGGAGACTGAGTATTATGGCAAAAGAAGATCGAATCTCAATTACATTAAAATGTACAGAATGCGGTGAAGAGAACTATCTCACATTCAAAAATAAAAAGCATTTTCCTGATCGTATGGAGATTAAAAAGTATTGCCCCCGTTGCAAAAAAATAACTCTCCATCGTGAGAAGAAAAAATAAAAGATAGGCTTTGCCTATTTTTTCTTATATCAATGATTATGAATGTTATTCCCTTTATCTATAAAGACAAAAATGAATTGATGGCAAATTGCTATGTCATAATTGATGATGAATCATCGTGTGTTGTTGTTGATCCATCATGCGATTATGATGGCATCGTCAACTATATTAGAAAGAATGAATTGCTATGCAAAGGTGTCTTATTAACTCACACTCATTTTGATCATATCAAAGGTGCTGACCGCTTAATCAATGCATTTCATGTTCCGCTTTTCGTTACACAGGAGGATGAAATTGGATTAACTGACACTGATTATAATTGTTCTTTGATGTGCCATGGCCAAATCATTATCAAATCTCAAGCGACAATTATTTATGATGGTGAACAATTGAATCTTCTGAATGAACCAATAAATGTTATAACCACTCCATTTCATACCAAAGGCTCGGTCTGCTATTATTTTAAAATGAGTAAATTGCTTTTTTCTGGCGATACTTTATTCCGTGGTTGTATCGGAAGAACTGATCTTTCATCATCCGCTCCTCGCCAAGTAAAAGATTCGCTGGCAAAACTCTTGAAACTTCCCGATGAAACAAAAGTTTTTCCCGGACATGGGCTTCAAACAAATGTCGGTTTTGAAAGAAAACTAAATCCGTTTCTTAAATAGCAATTATTTGCTATAATTATAAAGATATTGATTAGAAAGGAATAAAACTATGGTTAATGTAACAGAATTAAGACCAGGAAACTTCTTCATGGAGGAAGGCAATATTTTTCAAGTTCAAGATATTCTTTTGAATAAAACAGCGATGAGAAAGATGGTGGCCAAACTCAAAGTTAAAAATTTGAGAAGTGGTGCCATTGTTGAAATCTCTCGTAATAGTGGATATATGATTGAAACGATCAGACTTGACAAAAGACAGATGCAATACCTATATGATACTGGCGATTTTCTAGCTTTTATGGATCAAGAAACATATGATCAAATCGAAGTATCTAAAGATCGTCTCACTTGGGAAAAACAATTTTTAAAAGGCGAAGAAGTTGTCGAAATAACTTCTTATGAAGGCGAAATTCTCGGCATCAATTTACCAGCTAAGGTCGCGTTAAAAATCGTTGAGTGTGAACCCGCTGTTCGCGGTGATACCGTCAATAAAGCGATGAAAGATGCCACTACCGAAACTGGATTAAAAATTCGCGTCCCACTCTTCATTAATGAAGGTGAAGTGGTAAGTGTTCGAACTGATAACGCTTCTTATGATGGGAGGGCGTAATCATGCCAGAGGTAACTACTAACATCTTATTGTTCATTCTCTATCTCGTTCTCGCTCTTATCGGTGGTGCAGTCGCAGGATTCTTTATTTCTCGTTATTTCTTTAAAAGAGAATTACAAAAAAATCCTCCTGTAACTGAGAAAATGATTCGCGTCATGCTCACTCAAATGGGACGAAAGCCAAGCGAAAAGCAAGTTAGAGAAATCATGCACAGCATGAATAACGCAAATAAATAAGTACTAATAGAAAGACTTCCAATCAGAAAGTCTTTTTTTATGCAAAAATTAAAAACCCTATCATAGATAGGGTATAAAACTAAAAAACTACTAATTATTTACTTTTTATCTCATCCATGTTATTTCGCTTTCCGTTCCATTTCTTAAACGTTTAATGTTGGCTCTGTGGCGAATAATAACAACAATAGAAAGGAATGTTAAACTCAAAGCATACATCCAAGATGGAATGAGATTAGCTCCGTACATCGGGAAAGAAAAATAATTAATTGGAATAATATTAAACATGCATAATAGCGCCCAAATCCATGCCATAGTGGCAGAAATAATAGGTGAAATGATGCTTGCTAGCGAGACATGCTTACTAATTTTTAAAATGAGAAGGTAGATTATACTGGGAATAAGACCGAACATCCAGGAAGAAAAAATAGCAATTCCCATATAAACCGCCGCCCCTTTTCCACCTTTGAATTGAGCGAATAACGGCCAACAATGACCAAACATGCAACCAAAGGTTGCAATCCAATAAACGGGCCATGGAATAATATAATTCATATTTAAGCCAAAATTATCAATACTAGTAATGGATGGGCAAAGTCCGATACCATTGCTTATCGGAATCAAGGTAAACAAGGCCCAACATAACCACATAGGGATGACAGCTTTTAACATATCGATGGCAATTACAAGACAGCCTACTTTTTTGCCCCATAGGCGACCAGCGTTTGTTCCTCCGGCATTATGAGAGCCAAAATTGCGAGGATCTTGATGATAAAAAAGTTTTCCAATCCAAATAGAAGTTGGGATAGAGCCGAAAAAATACCCAACCGCTAAACAGAATAAGATTGCTAATATATTATATAATATATTCATAATTTACCCTCGTTTTCTTGTCTTTTCTATTCTACTAAATAACTTTATATTTGCAACTTAATTTGTATATAATTAAGAGCGATTGGGAGGTTGTGAGTAATGGAAAATAACAATGACAAGGTTTTGAAATACACTGCTGATGACATTCACGTCCTCCAAGGATTAGCTGGAGTAAGAAAAAGACCAGCTATGTATATTGGCTCTACCAATAGTAGTGGCTTGCATCATTTAGTATGGGAAGTAATTGACAACGCTGTTGATGAAGCACTCTCTGGATTTGGCGATAAAATTATAGTAACCATCTATAAAGATGGTTCTTGCTCAGTGTTAGATGAAGGACGAGGCATTCCAACTGGCATTAACAAGGAAACTGGTCGCCCGGCTATTGAAGTCGTATTTTCTGAATTAGACGCTGGGGGAAAATTTAATAATGCTGTTTATAAAAGCGCTGCTGGGCTTCATGGTGTTGGCGCTTCTGTTACCAATGCTCTATCAGAATATTTAGATGTCATCGTCTATCAAAATGGAAACATCTCGCATCTCCGCTTTGAACAAGGTGGTAAGCTTGTCGTTCCACTAGAAGTGATAGGAACAACGAAGAAACATGGTACTTTTGTACGTTTTAAACCCGATGCTACTATTTTCTCAACGACTGAATTTAAAAGAGAAGTCATCGCTGGTCATTTGCAAGAATCAGCTTTCTTAATGAAAGGTGTCGCTTTCATCTTAATAGATGAAAGAACAGGGGAAACTCAAGAGTTTTATTATGAAAATGGCCTCGTTGAATATGTTAATAGTATCAACACTAATAAAACACCACTCACGTCTGTTATTGATTTTTCTGATCTAGATGAAAATTCGGGTATTTCAACTGAAATTGCTTTGCAATATTGCAGTGCTGATTATAATGAAACGCTGCTTTCATATGTGAATAATGTTCGCACTAAAGAAGGTGGAACTCACGAAATCGGCTTCAAAGCCGGTATCACTCGTGCTGTTAACGATTTTGGAGAGAACAACAATCTATTACGAGGCAAAAAGCTTGATGGAACAGATATCCGAGAAGGATTAACCGCTGTTATCGCTCTCAAAATCCCTGAATCATTATTGGAATTTGAAGGTCAAACAAAAGCTAAATTAGGCACGCAAGAAGCAACCTACATTGTTCAAAATTTTATTTATAATAAGTTTACTTATTACTTAACAGAAAATAAAGAAATAGCCATGTTGATTATCAAAAAATGTGTTGATAGTCAACAAGTTCGTATTGCAGCGCGGAAAGCTAAAGATGAAGCAAGGCACGCAAAAAGGGTGAGAAGTGAAGTTATTTTGTCAGACAAATTAACACCAGCTCAAAGCAAAGATTATAATTTGAATGAATTATTTATTGTCGAAGGTGATTCAGCAGGTGGAAGTGCGAAAAAAGGAAGAGATAGACTACATCAAGCTATTTTACCATTGCGGGGC
The DNA here is from genome assembly GCA_041668145.1 of Bacilli bacterium. Taxonomy (GTDB): domain Bacteria; phylum Bacillota_I; class Bacilli_A; order RFN20; family CAG-826; genus JAAYDH01. Next base: position 17,478 of record JBAYDQ010000002.1, read on the forward strand.
AAGCCATTAAATACTGATGGCATCGCTGTTAGCAATGTTTTAAAGAACGAAGAGATTGCAACTATTATCAACACAATTGGAGCAGGTTTTGGTCAAGCATTCGATATCGCTGATAGTCATTATGGAAAAATTATCATCATGACCGATGCTGATACTGATGGTGCGCATATTCAAACTCTCTTACTGACATTTTTCTATCACTATATGAGACCACTTATTACCACTGGTCATGTTTTTATTGCTGTTCCGCCTTTATATAGAATATATAAAGAAGAAAAAAATCATGTCGCACAAGAATATGCTTGGAACGACGAAGGGCTAGAGCAAGCAAAGAAAAAAGTCGGATCGGGTTACAAAATTTCGCGATACAAAGGTCTTGGTGAAATGGATGCCGTTCAATTAAAAGAAACAACGATGGATCCTAAAACTCGCCTTTTAATACAAGTTGATATCGAAGATCCACTTCTCGCTGAAAAACGTGTTTCTATTTTGATGGGAAAAGATACTGTCGTGCGAAGAAAATGGGTTGAAGAAAATGTCGATTTTAATCAAGTTGATGCTTTTTTAAAGGAGGTAAAATAGTTATTTATGGCTAAAAATAAAGTCGTCGTTTTAGAAGAACCAATCAAAGAAAACATCTCTATTGAACCCCTTGAAAATGTCATGGGTGATCGCTATGCCACATATGCCAAATATGTCATTCAAGATCGAGCAATTCCTGATGTTCGTGATGGTTTAAAACCAGTACAAAGAAGAATTATTTATTCGATGTATAAAAATAATAATGTTTTTAATAAACCCACCAAAAAATGCGCTCATACTGTCGGAGCGGTGATGGGCACTTTTCATCCTCATGGTGACTCATCGATTTATGAAGCCTTAGCACGAATGAGCCAAGACTGGAAGGTTCGTTATCCCCTAATTGATTTCCAAGGTAATAATGGCTCTATTGATGGCGATTCACCAGCCGCTTATCGATACACTGAATCTCGTTTAAGCGAATTAAGCAATGAATTAGTTAAAGGCATTGATAAGAACACGGTTGAAATGCAATTAAATTTCGATGACACCGAATTAGAGCCCATTGTTTTACCAACGCGTTTTCCTAACTTATTATGTAATGGCACGGAAGGAATTGCTGTCGCTTTAGCCACTGAAATGCCTCCTCATAACTTGAGAGAAGTTATCGATGCTGTCATTTATCGAATTAATCACAAAATGGCCACTGATGATGATTTGCTTAATTATATTCAAGGTCCAGATTTTCCTGGTGGTGGTATCATTTATAATTCTGAGGGCTTAAAAAACATTTATAAAACTGGTCGTGGAAGAATTGAGGTAGCCGCCAAGGCAGAAATTATCGCTAACAAAGATAATCAGCAAATTGTTATTACCCAAATTCCTTATAAAGTCGTCAAAATACAACTTGTCTATGAAATAGATAAAATAATTCATTCTAAATCTGTTAACGGTCTTATTGAAGTTCGAGACGAAAGCGATTGGAAGGGCATTCGCATTGTTATTGATTGCAAAAAAGATGCCAAAGTTGATCTTTTATTGAAGTATTTGATGAAAAAAACATCTCTTCTTTCCTCGTATTCGGCGAATATGGTCGCCATTGTCAACGGACGCCCAAGAACTCTTACTTTATTAGAAATCATCGATGCTTATATTGCCCATCAGGTAGATGTTATCACTCGACAAAGTCAATTTGATTTAACAAAATTTAGCGATCGCCTACACATTGTTACGGGCTTAATTAAAGCTTCTTTAGCCATCAATGAAGTAGTGGAAATTATTCGTAAAAGTAAAGATAAAGCTGATTCAAAAATCAATTTAATGAAGCACTATGATTTTACAAATGAGCAAGCAGAAGCAATTGTTACAATGCCATTATATAAATTAAGTCATACAGATGAAATCGTCTTAAAAGAAGAAGAAAAACATCTTGAAAAAGACATTAGCGTACTGAATGACATTTTGAATGATCCCAACAAATTAAATCGCGTTTTAATTAAAGATTTAAAACAAATAAGTGCTAAATACGGTGACGATCGAAGAACATCTATTGAAGAAAAAGGCGAGATAGAACCAATAGATAAGCGTGAATTAATCGCTAAAGAAACAGTCATGGTGGCCCTTTCTCATGATGGCTATGTCAAACGTTCATCGATTAAATCTTTTAGAGGTTCAAAAGAAGATTTTTTACCTGGTCTTAAAAGCGGTGACTGCCTTGTTTCCGCCGGGGAAGCTTCAACGACCGATTATTTAATCTGTTTCACTAATTTAGGCAATTATGCTTGTCTTCCTGTTCATAAAATTCCGGAAAACAAATGGAAGGATGAAGGCGTTCATCTCAATGCTTTTGTCACTCTTGGTCCGGGTGAAAAAATGATTAAAGGTTTGGCAGTTTCAAAATTAAGAGAGGATGTTTATTTAGGCGTATTAACCCAATTTGGACAAATTAAAAGAATGGCCTTAAATTCATTGGATTTCGTTCGAAAACCACGATTGACTCGTTTCATGCGCCTTGTAAATGGTGATGAAATTGCGGGTGTTCAATTATTATCTGGTAATAGTACTTTACTAGTTTTAACTAGTAATGGGTATGCCACTCGCTTTAATGAAAACGATTTAAGTATCTTTGGATTAAAAGCTGGAGGGGTCAAATCAGTTTCAGGTCTTGGCAAAAATCAAACTATTAGTTTGCTAGCTTTTGACGAGGAAGAAAAGAATAAGATTATCATCTTTACAAACAAAGGTCATGAGAGAGTATTAGATATCAGCAAAGTCCTATGTACACCGCGTTTAGGAAAAACCACTTTTATCATGCCGTGTTTCAAAAGTGATCAACATCGCATCGTCTCAGCAATAAAAGCTGATAACATCATCGAAAATAATCATATCTATCTTTTCTTAAATGATCAGACTTTGTTTAACTATCAACTTAAAGATCTTTATTTAACTGATTTAAATAAATACGCGAAGAAAAACATCGCTTTGCCAAGCAAGACGAAAGTTGAATCAGCTTATGACATTACACTTAGTGTTATTAACAAAGATACAGTTTCACATCCAATCATCAAAAAAGAAGTCAAAACTGAAAAGGAATCATCTGAAAGCGATGGAGAAGATGAAAGTGGAACTTTTGAACAAATTTCAATATTCGATGAAGAGTAAACATACAAAGTATGTTATTGATTTTTTTAGTAAAAAATTAGTACATTTTTAGTTTTAATAAATTTGAAGATTAAGGAGAAATAATTCTCCTTTTTTGATATTAAATACTAGATAAAATTCCTCTATTGACTAGGCAATAATCTTTTTTTATTGTAAGATAAAAAAGAAAGATATGTTTTGTTCCAGAAAAGTTTTTGCCCACGCTACATCTATATATGATATCGATGTCGATTTTTATCGATATTTAGGCATCAAATTTTTACTGATTGATCTCGATAATACTTTAGATTCTTACAAACTTTATCATCCAACTAATCGAGCCTTTATCTTAATAGATAAGATTAAGGAAGCTGGCATTATCCCTATTGTTGTTTCCAATAATCGAGGAAAAAGAGTAAAAACATATGCTGACGATTTAAATGTTGAATATATTAATAGCGCGATGAAACCTTTTGCTTATAAAATAAA
>JBAYDQ010000003.1:0-17054 GCA_041668145.1 Bacilli bacterium
GGAATGGGAGGAGCTTTAATAAATTTAGTGACATCAACATCATCTAAAGAGACACCTTTACTCGTTAAAATTTTAATTTGCAGAGCGTCTTTATATTTCAAAACGTCGCCTTCAATATGAACGACATTCCCGATGACAAAAAGAGCCTCGTCTTCGTCTTTTGAATCCCATTTCTTCGCGGGAATTGAACCAGAAGCATCTCTTAATTCAATCGACATATAATTCGACCCAAAATTATTGGTGCCTTTTGTGACATTGCCAATCAAAAATTGACCACTCACTCTTTCCCCATCGACTAATTCACTAATCATTGCCATCGTTATTTTCCTCCATTATTTTAACTATATCACGATATCGGTAACCTTTATTCTTTAAAGAAAGATAAATTTTTTCCTGCAATTTCTCTCCTTCGTAACGGTGCCCTAAAGAAGTTGAAACTCGCTGATAATCTTTTGAGAGTTTCCGATATTCATCCTCTTCTTTTTTTGGCGCTATTTGATCGATGATTTCGCCAACTATTTCTTGATTAAATCCTTGAGCCAAAAGTCGCTGATAAACATGTTGCTTTCTTTTTTCATAGGCAAGACGTCGAGATTGATCGTCAATTTTCTTGAGTTGTACAAGAGCTTTCTTCTTTTCTTTGCTCTCGGAAAATTTTATCTTCTGTAAATCTTTGGAAAAAATGCCTTTATCTTGAAGATCTTTTAAAATTTTACGATAACTAAGATTTTTTTCTTCGGCGTAAGAGAGATAATCTTCCATCAGCATTTGATCATTGATAAGATCGATGTCTTTAAGCCTTTTAATAATCAAGTCGACATCCTTTTTCTTCGCTTCTTTCGCGTAGAGTTTTTCGCGCATTTTCCATTCGGAGTAATGCCCCTTTTTCAAAAGTGAAAGAGCGTAATTTAATAAAGTAGTAATTTGACTATAGTTTTGAATTTTCTTAATCTCTGCATTGGCCAATGTTTTGCCAACATAAAGATAAGAGATAGCATAAGCATCATGAGAGATACTCAGACGTTTTTTATTAAAATAAAGAACAACATTTTTCTTGTTGATTTTAATGTGAGTAATCGTTTTACCAGTATTCGCGGATGGCACGTTGGTAGACCTCCATGATGCGGCTATAAAATTTTTCGAGAGAATAGGTATCACAAATTTTAATGGCCGCTTCTTTAATATGATCCAACTCTTCTTTATTCATCGCAAAAATTCTTTCGACTTTTAAGACGAAATCTTCTTCATCATGGAAAAAGAATCCGGTTTCATTATCGATAATAGTGTCAGCAAGATTGGTATCAAAACGAGCTAAAACGAGAGTTTTTGAGGCCATGGCTTCCATGAAAGTAAGCCCTTGTGTCTCAGTGAGAGAGGCAGAAGTATAAATATCCGCGAGATGATAATAGAATGGCACCTCTTTAGCTAAAACTGGACCGATAAAAGTGACGAGATTTTCAATATTAAGAGTTTTGACCAACTCTTTTAATTCTTCCAATTGAGGGCCTCCACCAACGATGATTAATTTAACATCCATCTCCGGATGTCTTTGATGATAGAGAGCAAAGCTCTTGATAGAGATATCCATGCTCTTCTCTTTCGCGACACGGCCTAATAGAAGAAAGACTTTAGTATTTTCGTTAATCTGATGTTCTTTTTTAAAAGCGATTTGCTTTTCTTTGTCGATTTTATCATCTCCAAATAAAGTAAAATCAATTCCTGTCGGGATGATGTTGATGTAGATATCGCTGCCAGCGTAGCGGAGATATTCTTTAGTCTTATAACTTGGAGTGATAAAACCAGTTGTCGAATCGGCGACATTTTTCGTATAGACACGCATGACTCTTTTGGCGAGGCGATCTAAATATCCATGTGTGGCATAGTATGTATAGTCTTCATAAGAAGTGTGATAGGTATAGACAATGGGGACCGCTAATTTATTAGCCACAATCTTCGCGAATTGGCCAATGGTTGAATCGGTTTGATTGTGGATGACTTCGGGGTGAAAATCACGAATAAGTTTAAAAACTTTCGGGGAATACAAACTCGTGATTCGATAACCATAGAGTTTCTTCAATTCAATACCTGGCACAAAAATAATCCCATCTTTGATCTCGAGAGGACCATTGCTATGTTGAGGGGTTACAACAATAACATCGTTGCCGTTTTTCTTTAAAATTTGGACGAGATTATAGCAAGAGGTCGAAACCCCATTAATAAAGGGCGGAAAAGTGTCAGTAAATAAAGCGATTCTCATTATAATGAATCATCCTCATGATCAATATTAACATCGTCATAGGTGCGCTTAACTTTATTGTTGTATCGCTTTGGCTTCTTTTTAATTTTGGGGCCAGCTTTTAATGCTTTCAAAATTTCTTCGCGCTTGAGTTTTGAAGTTTCTAACATTGTTTCCATATTTTCAGCTCGCTCGACCAAGGTTTGACTTTGCAAAGAAACAAATGTTTCGCGATTGGGAACTTCGTTGATTTCTTCTTTCGGAGAAGCACGATAAAAAGCCGTCACTAAACCAGCGATTGAAACAGGAATAATAAAGGTAATAGAACGCCAGATAAGCAAGGCGGCAGAAGCCAGAGAATTACTCGCATCACTATTGGCTTTAGCAATGGCTTGTTGCATCGTATATGTACTATCTTTCGCATAATTAGAGGTAAAGATATCTAAAACGGATTGAGCACTGCCTTCATTAAAATAGAAACTAGAAGAGGCGGTTGGGCCAGAACTGACGAATAATCGAGCAAAAAAGTATTCCGAAACACCGGCCGAACCAGGAGTAGGAATCAAACCAGTAACCATCTGGTGATAATTGCTTAAGAAGACTGAATCCCAGAAATTAGCCGAAGTTGATAAATTGCCAAGTGCCAGTCCGACGAAATAAGGAATGGAATATTTAATGGTGAGATAGCCCATAAAAAGCGCGGTGATGAGTAAGGTAAAAGGAATGTTTGAAAAAAGGCGTCGCATTTCAATTTTGAAGTTTTCCACTTGGACACGAAGACTTTCACGTTTCTTATCGGGATCTTTCACGAGGTGAATTTTAGCTAAAAATGAAATAATAGGTCCCATAATAAAATTATGGAATTTCTTCCAATAGCCCATCAATAAAACGATACTGATAATACTCAGATTCAATAAGAAACCAATAATCGTTAATGGCCAAATCGGAAGAGAAAAGGCCCAATCAGCGATTTGAAAGTGAATCGAACCAATGCTATTAATCGCATCATACTTGACGATAAAAGCCATCACTCCGTAGATAATTAAAACAATTTGAAAAATAATAGAGTACATGGCCATCATTGAAACTGCTGATGAAATGGCGATACCTTGCTTTTTAAAGGTATAGGCTTGCATCACTTGTCCACCGCTTGAAGTGGGGGTGACAGAATTATAAAATTGACCAATTTGATCAACGGCAATCGCTTGATAAAAATGATAATCACGAGTGTAAAGACGGGCAAAGCAAAAAAGAATGAGTGAGCGAATCATCACAGAAATAAGCATCGCTCCCATTACTACGACTAACCAACGCCAATCGCAAGTTGCTAATTGATTAACAACATCATCAAAGTTTTGATAAAGGGCAATGACGATGGAAAGAACTGTAACGGCAAGAACAAATAAAAGATAACTGACATATTTTAAAATGCCTCTTTTCTTTTTGCCTTTGCCAGCGTGCAAATCATCGTGTTCAACTTTTTCAATTTGTTTTTCTAATTCTTCGTTTGGTGCCATAAAATGTATTTTAGCATATCTAGTAAAATCAATGATTAAAGATATGAGAAAATCGTGTGGTGCAGCTAGCAGGAATCGAACCTGTACGGGTTGCCCCACTAGATCCTAAGTCTAGCGCGTCTGCCAGTTCCGCCATAGCTGCATATTGTTATTCTAAAAAAGAATGAGATGAAATACAAATGTTATTCTTAAAAGAATAGATGAGGATCAGTAACCAAAAGAAAAAGTAGATTAAAATCTTCTTTTTTAAGAAATATTTATTTAAATGATTACCGCTATTCTTTTTTCATGTCGACAATATTGTCAACTTTATGATCGACAACATCCATCGATAATTGAATTGATTGACCGATAGCGGCCTCGATATCATCAGGCTGAACGCCCAGAAATAAAGAACCCTCGTTTTTATCAATGAAGAGGTTGCTAGTTTGAACTTTAGTAAATTTAACGAGGTTAAGTCCACTATCGAGTCCTTCTTTTTTCTTTTGTTTCATGATTTTATGAGCGGTGATAGCAAAAAGGAAAGAAGGGACAGTAATAATTGGGCGAGATTGAGAAAGACCAATATACTTATGAACAATCTTCAAGAAATCTTTCCATTCCATATTGTAATAACCGAATGGATAAACATTCCCACCTTTATTTCTTTCAATGGCGCCTGCTAAACCCTGACCCACTTGTTTAACTGTCACCATAGCTGTTCCACCTTTGGTGTAATAAGTTCTGTTTTTCATACCGCGAATCATTTCTACGAGAAAGACCCAGACTGGTCTGCGACCTTTTTGGGCTCCAAAGATATATGGCAATTCCAAGATTGCTACATCAAAGTCATCACTAGCGAAAGAAAGAGCCATTCTTTCCTGATCAAGACGAGAGCGAATGTAAGGATGATATTTAGCAAGGTGAAGTTCAGACCATTTTTTGGCAGCATAAGAAAAGTAAGAACCACAAATTGCCACATGTTTGATACCATTATTTTTTGCTAATTGTAATAGTCTTTTTAGAGCATCAATATTATATTTTTTGAACATGTCATAGATAGGTGGTTTCCCTTCCACTCTCTCGTCGACACCAGCGGCAAAGACAAAACCTTCACAACCCTGCATCAAAAAAGAAATTTCTTCATCTTTCATGTCGAGATAATTGCCAGAGACAAGTTTCATTTCACTCGGAATATCGGCGTTCTTCGGAACGCCAGGGAGGGCAATAGAAATGACTTCATGGCCTTTTTGAATGAGCTCCATGGCTGTTTGACTACCGAGAAGTCCGGTTCCACCAATCAAAAAAATTTTCATAATTTATTTCAATCATCCTTCTAATCTATTTTTTCAACATATATAATATGTTTATATCTCATGTTCATTTAAAATTCTCAGATAATAAACGATTATTAGCGGTGTTCTTTTAATGCTAACTATTTGATTTTTGATGATCTTCAAAAATGCAGTCAATAGCGAGAACCACACCAATTGCTAAAATTTGATGATCTTCATCTTTGACATCAATTTCATAAGTATCAGACCACGCTAACCATTTTTTATGAATGGTAGCGATAATCGCACCATTTAAGATGATATTGTAGTCATGAGCGAAAAAATCACCTTCGACTTGAAGATCTAATCCAGTAAAATGAAATCTCGGTCGAAGAGCAAAAAACTTTCTTGAAATGCTGACTTCTTTTTCTCCATTAATATTTAAATAATAGGTATTAACAAAGGAGAAAATTTTTCTCGTTAATTCCAAGACCACGTGACCTTGAAGATCATACAAAGTTGTTCTATTTCTTATCGAAAAAAACTTGTCATGTGCTTCATAAATTACTTGCTGAGCTTCGTCATAAACTTTAAAACGATCATGAATGAGAGAGAAAAACTTTTGTTTAACATATAATTTCATATTTATTCACCTCTTTCTATTATAAAAGAAAAACCCACCTATTTAAAAGCGAGTCTTATTTTTTCGTGGTGCCTTCTATCGGAATCGAACCAACAACCTACTGATTACAAATCAGTTGCTCTGCCAATTGAGCTAAGAAGGCGTGTTATGGTGGACACTACAGGGATCGAACCTGTGACCTCTTCCGTGTGAAGGAAGCGTTCTCCCGCTGAACTAAGTGTCCGATAAATTGCGCCTATTTATACTAGCAAAAGGCTTTTTGTTTATCAACAAATAAAAAACTACTCACCAACAGGTGAATAGTTCTTTTGTAATCCTGCTATCGATTAAAGAGCGTAAAGATAAAACTCAAAAGATCCTGAATATGTATAAAATTGAATTTCAATTTGGGAAGATGAATCAGCATAAAAGTATCCGTATTCATCATAAGTATATGTATCATCATTGGTATTGACCCAAGAAGCGGCTTCCAATAAACCTTTATATGTGTCTTCTAATGAATTTGTTCCTGGAGTTCCGCTGTCTTCACAAGAAAGAGCAAAAAGAGTTCCATAATCTTCATCGTTAATATATTCAACATAACTAAATATTTCGCCCAATTCAGCACTTAATGAGGGAATAATCACATCGTTAATACCTAATGTATTCGTCATAAAATCAGTGATTAAATCACTTGGAAAAGCCACTAATTGTTGATATCCAAGAATATAAATAATCAATGAAGAACTAGAAGCATCATAAGCAAATTGGATATTAAGATCTTGATTTGAAGAAATGGCATTATAATAACCATCTTCGACATATTCAACTGTCCATGAAGCGGCTAATAAAACATTTTGATATGTGGCTTCACAAGTAGAAGAATCAACACCATAAGCCTCGACAGTAACTAAATCATATCCATAGGCGATAAAGCTACTAAAAGCATAATAGGAGGCTGAAATTCCTGGCACTGTTGAATCAGATGGGGAAGAAAATTGATCGATGAATGTCGAAATAGGCATCTCTTCCCAAACATAATAATAAGGATCAAAAATGTCGAGTTCAAATTGTCCTGATGCCGCATTGTCCCCTTCCTCATTTAAACAATAGAATTGTAATTCAATGTAACGAGTGCCATCGTCGGTGCTAATACTAGCAAGATAGTCATAATAAAGATTATCTTCATCATAATTGCCATCGTATCCATAGGAATCTAAAACTACCGCATAATCAGATAATTGCTGAGCTGTAGCTACACCACCTTTTACCGTTAAGCAATCATAGTCAGCGTCATAATGCATTTCCTCATTTCCCTCAATATAAATAAAGGGGATTTCCTCGCCATATGCATAGGTTTGAAGAAGAGCTTTTTCAGCATCTGACCAATTGCTTTTTAAAGCATCACTACCATTGGAACAAGCTGCAAGGCCTATTAAAGTAGTAGCTAGAATAATATAATTTAATTTTTTCATCGCGTTTTCCTTTCAAATAATAGTAAAAGTCTACTTTATCGCTAAAATTTAAGCAATAAAATAATTATTTCCTTAATCATTTCCATTTTTATTTGGTTCATTAGAAATAATATTTTGATTAATTCGCATCTTTTATTTTTACGATCAGAATAAAAAAACCGCTTCTTAAAAGCGGAACTATTTAATGGTGGGCCCAAATAGACTTGAACTATCGACCTCGCCCTTATCAGGGGCGCGCTCTAACCAACTGAGCTATGGGCCCATGTCTTTTGCAAGACAGCGTTAATAATATACAATAGTGAATAACAAAAATCAACGATATTTCTCATTACGATAAATCAAAAAATAGCAATAGGTAATGATTGCAAAAAAAGGAAGGATAAACCTTCCTTTTAATGATTGCAAATGATTAACGTTTGCTGAATTGTGGAGCGCGACGTGCGGCTTTAAGACCGTATTTCTTTCTCTCTTTTGCACGAGAATCACGTGTGACCATTCCAGCGACTTTAAGGGTTGAGCGGTTGCATCCGGCTTCGAGTAAGGCGCGAGCGATACCGAGGCGAATAGCTCCAGCTTGACCAGTGAATCCACCACCTTTTACTTCGGCGCGGACATCATACTTGCCTTCTGTTTCAGTGAGAACGAGTGGTTGCTTTAAATCTGTCACTAAAGTGGCATATGGCATATATTCATTCACATCGCTACCATTGACGATAATTTTACCCGTTCCAGAGGTGATATAGACACGAGCGATAGAAGATTTTCTTCTTCCGGTGCCATAATATTGAAGATCAGCTTGTTTTGCCATAGTTCAATTTCCTCCTAGAATTTGAGCTCAAGAACTTCAGGTTTTTGAGCATCATGTTTATGATTTGGACCAGCATAGACAAATAATTTCTTTTCGATTTGACGACCTAAACGTCCTTTTGGACACATGCCATGGACGGATCTTTCAATCATTTCACTGGGATATTTGTCAATCATGACTTGGGCGGTTCTCACGCGGAGACCACCGGGATATCCAGAAACATTGTAATACTTTTTGGTGTTGAGCTTGTCGCCAGACAAACCAACTTTTTCAGCGTTGATGATGATGACATAATCACCGCAGTCAACGTTTGGCGTCCAAATGGGTTTATTCTTACCGATTAAAATTTGGGCGACTTGTGAGGCTAATCTGCCTAATGGCTTGTCTGTTGCATCAATGACATACCATTTTCTTTGGATTTCTTGTGTTTTTGCAATTGTAGTTTGACGTTGCATATAACTAAATCCTCCTTTTCAAACTAACTTTGTCTTACCGGGACTTCGCTAATTTGGCTGTGCCGAGTTAAATAATACTTGTTATATAAACTAATGTCAAACATTTATTTATTAGATAAATGAGGGGAATTGTTCAACAAAAAAGAGGATTGCTCCTCTCTTCGTTATTTTATGGCTAATAATTATTCCAAATCGCCCAATTCTTCATGAGGATTGATAGGCTTAGCGTCTTTATAGTAACGATCAGGCATACAGAAAATTAAAATTCCGGAGACTGTCGAACCAAAGATGACATTTAAAACACCGAGCGCAATCATTTCTCGACGACTTTTGGCCGTCTTTAATTTGCGATTGGTAATCGGGCAAACCACAAGTGGTCCAACCAAAATAGTGGATGTAAATAAAATGCTGATGGAAACAGTATAAACGAGTGTTGTGACAATCGTCGCTATCTGGTCAGCAGTATAGCTTGGATCATTAAAATATGGTATTAAATAATCAATGATGGCCGGGGCATAAATTAAACTCAATATACCGGAGAATAAAAAGATAAAAACGTCCGCAAAAGCGACCCAGAAAGTCACGATTAAGAAAACAGAACAAACCTTTTTCAAAATAAATTACTCCTCAATGTTTGTATAAACATTTTGAACATCTTCAAGTTCATCAAGCATATCATGCAACTCATGATATTTACGCAATTCTTCACTGTCAGTGAGAGTAACGGGATCATTAGCTAAGAAAGTTACTTCAGCAACTTCAAATTCTTCGACGCCCATCCCTGATAATACATCGCGAGCAGCGCCAAAAGCCGTTGGCTCAACTAAAACTTCAATCGTGCCATCATCATTTTGATTCACTTCGCGAACATCGACATCCGAAAGAATTAATGCCTCTTCAACTTCATCTTTATTGGTGCCTTTAAAAACTAGAACACCAGTTTCAGTAAAATTGAACAAAACACTTCCTAAATGACCACCTTTTTTTGTGATGGCGGTTCGAACTTCCACTAAAGCTCGATTCGTATTGTCCGTTAATGTATCAATGATAAAAAGGGATCCACCAGGGCCAAACGCCTCATAACGTCCACTTGTATATGCATCAGCGGAGCCGCCTTTGGCTTTTTGAATCGCCCGGTCAATGACATCTCTTGTCACATTTTGACCTCTCCATTTTTCAATAGCAGAACGTAAAGCTAAATTCATTGCTGGATCAGCTTCTCCGGATTTAGCTGCCATATATATCTCTTTTGATGCTCTCATAAAAAGGGCGCTTTTTTTCGCGGCAGTTGCTGCCATTGCTTTAGCTCTTACTTCGTGTGCTCTTCCCATACAAAACACCTCCCTATCCTTGGAAAGTCTACCAAAACTTTAATTATATTTAAAGTCTAATATTTCACATCTTCAAGGACAAGACCCACACTTGGGGCCTTATATCGAATAATTTGACGTGGCTTTTCTTCTCGTAAATGACGAGAGATGAAATCATTTTTTTCGCGTTGCTCGCCAATCGCAAGAGCACAACCAACCATATAGCGAATCATGTATTTCATAAAACCATCCCCGTAAAAATCAACTCGGATAGAAGGTTCATCGACCGTGATTTGAACTCGAACAGTTCGAACAAAGTGACGATCATCCGTTTCTTTAGAAGTGAAATCTTGAAAGCAATATGTCCCTTCAAACATTTTGATAGCTTGAAGAAATAATTGAACATTAAGAGGACGAAGAAAATGATAAGCAAAATTATTGGTGAAGGGATCGTTTTCACCGATGATAATGGTATAAGAATAATGCTTTTCAAGAGCTGAAAAACGAGCATGAAATGAATCATCAACAGGAGTAAAAGAAATGATGTGAATATCGGGAGGAAGAAGCCGATTGCAAGCATATTTTAATTTCGGTAAATCAATATCATTTTTAACCTCAAAATGAAAATATTGTCCTCGAGCGTGGACTCCCGCATCAGTTCGTCCGCTTCCTGTTATTACGGTGGGAGTATTTAAAATTTTGGAGATAACATTTTCAATATTTTCTTCAATAGTTGGGCAATCAGATTGTCTTTGCCATCCTTGATATGCTGTTCCTTTATAACTTACTTTTCCTAGTATTTTCATAAAATAAACCCACTAAAAACCGATATTTTGATGGAAAATAAATTGAATGATATCTATGCCATTCACAGAATTTTGATCAAAGACAAACAGAGTGATAATGCCGCTGATAAAGAGGGCGGTAATGATAAAAGCAAAGAGATCTCTTATCCCAAATCGCAAAATTTCATAATGAGTTCTTTTCGCTTTAGGATTATAACCTCTTACTATCATAGCGTTAGCTAGCTCATCGGAGCGTTCAATCGCTGAAACAAAGAGAGGAATAATCAAAGAGATAATGGCTCGAAATCGTTTAAAAAGACCGCCGTGATTAAAATCCACGCCTCGCGAAGATTGCGCTTTCATAATTCGCGTTGTTTCATCTAACAAAGTTGGAATAAAACGCAAAGCAATTGAGGTTGTCATCGCAATTTCATGAGCCGGAAAGTGAATCGCTTTTAATGGTGTCATATACCATTCTAAACCGTATGTTAAATCCATCGGTTTAGTGGTTGAAGTTAAAACCATCATCAACGCAATCATCAAAATCAAACGCAAAATAATATAACCAGCTTGATAGAAAGCCATCCAATAAACAGCATAAGTATTAATATAGAATGCCACATGAGTACCTTGGTAACTATTGTTTGGAATAAAAACATAAATAGCAAAGACAAAGAGTATCAAAAACCACATTCCTCGTAAACTGCGAAATAGTTCTAAAAAGTTAACTCGTGAAACAAGCATTAAAACAATTAATAAAATTAAATAGATCCCGCTGAGGAGCAAAGTGGTAGACATAACTTTAAACTGAAAAAAGATAATGACCATGAGAGCAATTGAAAGAAATAACTTATTGCGGGGGTCAAGTTTATGCGTAAAAGTTTCATAGGGAGTATAACGTCCAAAGGAGATACTATTCATGATTAGACCTCCAGTCTTGGATTTGGGCAATTAAATCTTCGCTATTTCTAATTTTTTCAAAACAAATTGGCAAACCTTGATCAGAAAGTTTTTTGGCTAATCGATAGAGAGGTGGTATCTCGATGGATACATCATCGGCAATTTGTTGAAAGAGAGCACTAGGCGTTCCTTCAAAAGCTAATTCTCCTTCTTTAAGAACGTAAACTTTTTGACAATATTTCATCACCAAATTCATATCGTGAGTCACTAAAATAATTGTTTTACCATTCTCGTGCATTTGTTGAACCAAACGCATGATATCATTGGTTCCTTTCGGATCTAATCCCGCCGTCGGTTCGTCTAAAACTAAAATATCCGGTTCAAGAGCAAGAATCCCGGCGATCGCCACGCGACGCTTCTCACCACCGCTTAACTCAAAGGGAGAACGTTTAAAATATGATTCATCGATGCCGACAGATTTGAGAGCGCGATGAGCTTTTTTTAGAGCCTCTTCGTTTTTAGCACCAAAATTTTTCGCTCCAAAAGCGACATCTTTTTCGACTGTTTCCTCAAAAAGCTGATATTCAGGAAATTGAAAAACAAGTCCAACTTTTTTTCGTAATTGCTTAATTTTTTTATTTTTTCTCTTGCTACTTGTCACCACAAAATCATCGATGATAACTTCTCCTTTAGTGGGAATTAGCAAGGCATTTAAATTTTGAATGAGTGTTGATTTTCCACTACCCGTTTGTCCTAAAAGAGCCACAAATGAATGCTCTTCAATCGTCAAAGAAACATTCTTAAGAGCTTCCGTTTGAGCGGGAGATTTTGGTAGATAGGTATAGAAAAGATTCTTTACTTGGATTGACATATTAACTCCGCTATGACATTTAAATCATCAGTTGAAGAAATTTTAATTCCAATATCACTTAACTGTTTTTTGAACGATAGAATAAACGGCATATCAAGACAATATTTTTGCAAAATATCTTGATTAGCGAAAACGATTTCTGGTTTACCAGATAAAACAATCTTTCCCTCCGATAGAACTATCACTTCATCGCTGAGAAAAGCTTCCTCAATATCATGAGTAATAGAAATAACAGTTAAGTCTGGTTTATCACGTCTCATTTTGAGAATGAGATCACTAATTTCTTTTTTGCCTTTTGGATCAAGCATGGATGTTGATTCATCAAAAATAATAATTTCGGGCGCTAAGGCCAAGGCTCCCGCGATTGCCACTCTTTGTTTTTGTCCGCCAGAAAGCATGCTTGGTTCTTTATGAAGAAATTTGCCCATGCCGACTTCTTGAGCAAAAGTTTCAATGATATTTTGCATTTCATCGTGTGGCACACATTTGTTTTCCAAGCCAAAAGCAATATCGTCTTCGACAGTTGAACCAATAAATTGGTTGTCAGGATTCTGAAAGACGAGGCACATTTTCGAGCGAACATCTTTTATCGTCTCATTGGAAAGAGGAATACCAGCAATAAGAATATCACCGCTGTTTCTTTCAATTAAACCAATGAGAAGTTTAGCTAAAGTGCTTTTACCAGAACCATTATGTCCAACGATGGAAACATAGCTTCCTTTGCGAATAGAAAAAGAGACATGAGACAAGGTTTCGTGTTCATTATCGTATGAAAAGCAAAGGTCTTTGACAACGATTTCATCCATAGGCGTAATTATATCATGTTGAATATTTTAAAAAAATATCCTTTTGACATAATACTAGCGATATTTTTTGCTTATAATATCAGACAATTTTGCTTTCGCTTTCTTTAAGGCGTAATAGACTTGCGATTTCGACCATTTTAATACTTTCATAATTTCTAAAGGAGCATAACCTTCAAGAGTCAATTTCATGACCAATTTTTCTGATTCCGTAAAATTGTTAATAGGATTCTCAATAATGTTAAGAAAGGTATCTTCCACAAGTGATTTCTGCAGTTTCATATCCGGTTCGCCAAGAAGTTGATCATTACTAAAATTATCGTCATTTTGTTGATCAAGTGAGACACCATAAAATGTCTTTGCTTCATGAAAATAAGAATTTTTCTTATTGTATTTAATCAAGGCGTTGGTGGCGATTGTTTTCCAATATGGATAGAAAAGATGAATATTCATCGAAAAACTTTTTATCGCAAGAAGAATCGTCGCTTGGGCAACAGAGAATAAATCATCAACAGGGATGCCGCTATATCGATTAGTGTTGAAAAAATCAATGGCTAATCCGTATGAATAACGCTGATACTTAACACAAAGATGATTAAGAGCGTCATGATTCCCGACCTGAGCTAAAAGAACGCACTCCTCGTCACTTAATTCATTAAATGACATAATTTCCCCCTTCCTATAAGGAGGAATCAACTATTTATTTCGGATTCTAGCTAATAGAATGCCGGTTGCGACTGAGGCGTTTAAAGAATTTAGATGTCCAAGAAGAGGAATTTTAACAATATAGTCCGAATTTTTTAAAACTAGTTGGGAAATTCCATTTCCTTCACTTCCAATAATTAACGCAGTCGGAAAATCATAACTTATCTCGTTGTAATTAACCGTTCCTGCTCCATCAGTACTAACAACCCAGAAGCCTTTTTCTTTCAAATATCGAATCGCATTGTTAAGATTGCTCACGAGAACAACTGGAACATAATTAATGGCTCCAGCTGAAGTTTTAGCAACCGTCGCATTTAGTGGAACTTGATGATGTTTGGGGATGATTACTCCACTCACATGAAAAATATCACAACTACGAAGAATGGCACCAAAATTCTGTGGATCATTAATACCATCAAGAATGACAACAATGGGATGATCAACATTTTTAATTTGCGCAAAGAGATTATCAAGAGATTGATATTCATATCGCTTAACGACAGCCACGACTCCTTGATTGACATTAGGAAATAACGCATCAAGTTCATTTTGGTTCAAAAAAATAGGGGATATCTTTTTTGAGATAGCTAATTCAGCAATTGAATGATCTTTCATTGATTGACTGATATATAGCTTAGTAACCTGTCCAGAGAAAATAGCTTCCTTAACAGGATTCCTCCCATAAATTAAATTATCATCTTTTTTCATATGAAATAGTTAAACTACAAAATCTCCTTTTCCATTAAGATAGATCTCAACTTATCTGATACATCAAACTGTTTATCAGCTTTCGTTGAAAGGTATTTTTTATAGAGCAACTTATCATCATCTGATAATTTTTTATAGGTAATATTAAGACCAAGAATGTAAAACATATCTGTCAAAGTTTTAAACAAATTAGTGAGTTTTTGCAGATTTATTTCTTTATTTCGTAAATTTTGATTCGCATCTTTAATGGTGACATAAAGTTCCGCTAAAGCATTGGCGGTATTTAAATCGTCAGCCATAGCCAATAAAAATTTTTCTATATATTCAGGCTTGCCTTGGTTTATATCGACATTGTTAATTTGTAATTGAAGAGCGATTTGTCGATAAGCAGAAGTCATTTTATTAACCTCTTGTGTTGCGGCACTAATCGTTTCGTCTGTAAAATTAACTGGTTGGCGATAATGGGTATTTAAAATGACAAGACGGCAAGTTGGGCCACCATATTTTTCAATTAAATCTTTAGCAAGAATGACGTTCCCAACCGATTTTGACATCTTTTCATTGCCAAAATTAATAAAGGCGTTGTGGAGCCAATATCGAGCAATTTTGTTATGATGCATGGCTTCGGCTTGAGCGATTTCATTTTCGTGATGAGGGAATTTTAAATCATAGCCTCCACCATGAATATCAATGAAATGATCGGGAAAAATTGTGTCGATCATCACGCAGCATTCCGTATGCCATCCGGGGCGACCTTTTCCCCATGGAGAATCCCAATTAACACCGATGGATGTTCTCTTCCATAAAGCAAAGTCGAGTGGACTTTCTTTCTTTATATTTTCTTCAACGCGGGCACCGACTAATAAGTCGTTAATGTTGATACCGCTTAAAGAGCCATAGTCTTGTATTTTAGAAACGCGAAAATAAACATCACCATCGACGACATAAGCGGCCTCTAATTCGACTAATTTTTGAATATAAGTGATAATAGCTTTAATGTATTCAGTGACTTTGGGAGTAACATTGGGGAGAAGACTACCAATTTCAGCCGATGTTTTTTTAAATTGATCGATATAAAATTCCGTTAATTCTTTTTCTGTTTTGTTTTCTTTAATTGATTCGTTGATGATTTTATCATCGACATCAGTAAAATTACTCACATAGGTGACATCATAACCAACATAGGTCAAAAAGCGACGCAAGGTATCGAAAACGACGACTGGTCGCATATTGCCAATGTGCGGATAATTGTAAACGGTTGGACCACAGACATACATGGAGACCTTCCCTTCATGCAGAGGTTTAAAGAGTTCAACTGAGTTAGATAAAGAGTTATAAAATTTAATATCCATAAATGAAGTATATTTCTATTTTAAGAAAACGGGACAAGTTTTCCTATGTTTTCTTGTCCCATTTACTAAAATTAACTATTTTTTGCTCGGATAACGTTCGCGATGAGCGTTATAGGAAGTGTGAAGAAGTTCTTCCGCTAATTCACTTCCTGGCTCGCCAAGGAAGTCTTTATAAAGCTTTTGAATGTCTTTGTTGTTATGTGATTGACGAATGACTTGTCGTTCATCTTCGCTGTATAAGACACTGGCTCTCTTTTGACGATATGTATCGAGTATATCATCATCTTCGTTAGGAAGAAGAGTGGGCTTCACATAAGGTTGACCACCACCATTGATACATCCACCGGGGCAACCCATAATCTCAATAAAGGTATAGGGCGATTTGCCATGTTTAATATCATCAAGTAAAGGTTTAGCGTTTTTCATGCCTGAAGTAACGGCAACTTTAATAGTTTGATCACCAATTTGAATGGAGGCTTCTTTCACGGCTTCTTGACCACGAACAGCTTTGAATTCGACCGCGGCATATTCTTTACCAGTCATCCAATAATAAGCAGTTCTTAAAGCGGCTTCCATGACGCCGCCAGTAACACCAAAGATGACACCGGCGCCGGAATATTCGCCTAAGAGATCAGAATCAAATTCTTCATCGGGAAGTTTTTTCCAAACAATGCCCGCTCGGCGGATAAGTTTTCCTAATTCGCGAGTGGTTAAGACGGCATCGACATCGTTGGGCATTTCCGGGCGAGAACGCTCGTATTTTTTCGCAGTACAAGGCATGATAGAAACGACAAAGATATCTTCGGGTTTTAAATCATGGTTCTTCGCGAAGTAAGATTTAATAATTGCTCCCACCATCATATGAGGAGATTTACAGGTTGAAATATGGGGAATTAAATCAGAATAGAAGTATTCCATGTAATTGATCCAGCCTGGAGAACAAGAAGTAATTTGGGGAAGAACACCTTTTGTTTTAATTCTCTTTAAAAGTTCATTAGCCTCTTCCATAATCGTCAAATCGGCGCCAAAGTTTGTATCAAAAACACGATAGAAACCTAGACGATGTAAAGCGGCGACCATTTTGCCAGTTCCTGGTGTGCCAATTGGCTCATCAAATTCTTCGGCAATCGCAGCGCGCACCGCGGGAGCGGTTTGAACGATAACTTTTTTGCCAGATTTAATCGCTTCATCAACTTTATCGATTTCGCTATGTTCCATCAAAGCTCCAGTGGGACAAACATTGACACATTGGCC
>JBAYDQ010000004.1:0-15289 GCA_041668145.1 Bacilli bacterium
CATCATTCAAAGCCATTTATCATCCACCTTTTGTTTTATTTTATTATGGCGATTTGAATTTAATTACCGATTATAAGAAAAACCTAGCTGTGATTGGTTCGCGCGAAAACACCGATTATGGAAAAATGATGACTAAAAAAATTGTTAAGGAAATAGTCAATAAACTGAATATTGTTTCAGGTCTTGCTCGTGGTATTGACACCATTGCTCATCAGTCGTGTTTAGAAAATGGTGGAAAAACAATTGCTATTTTGGGGAGTGGAATTGATGTCTGCTATCCAAGGAGCAATCAACTTCTGTATGACGAAATAAAGAAAAATCATCTATTGCTTAGTGAATATCCCAATAATTGTGAGCCGTGTAAAGAACATTTCCCTGAACGGAATCGCCTTATCGCTGCTTGTTCAACCGGAGTGCTGGTCACAGAAGCTAAAGCCAAGAGCGGAACTATCATTACAGTTGGCCATATTCTTGATTTAGGACGAGAAGTTTTGTGTGTTCCTCATCGGGCGGATGAAAAAAGTCAATGCAATCGTTTGATCATTGGCGGGGCGACATTAGTAGAAAGTGGTGAGGATGTTCTCTATGCCGTTCAATAAAAGTATTTCTCTTAAATAAAAGATAAACTTTATTTAATAAGGATATAAGGAAGTATGGGTGTTGACTTTGCACAAGTTAATCACTAAGATTTTCTATCGATAGGATTATTATGAAATTAGTTATTGTTGAATCTCCCACTAAGTGCCAAACCATTGAACGTTATCTTGGAAAAGATTATAAAGTTGTTGCCTCTCGCGGACATATAAGAGATCTTGCCACTAGCGGTAAAGGTGGTCTTGGCGTTGATATTGATGCCGGTTTTGTCCCGACTTATGTAATTAGCAAAGATAAACTACATATCGTTCACGAATTACAATCTGATGCTAATAAATCAGAAGAAGTTATTCTCGCAACTGACCCTGATCGCGAAGGGGAAGCTATTGCTTGGCATCTCGCCAAAGTTTTAGGTTTGCCGTTAAAAAGTACTAAGCGCTTAGAATTCCATGAAATTACACGCGATTCCATCGGAGCGGCTATGCTCAACCCTCGGGTTATTGATTTAAATCTTGTGGCTAGTCAGGAAACACGACGCATTTTAGATCGTATTATTGGTTTCCGCCTTTCGACGCTAATCTATAAGAAAATTCATTCTCGCTCAGCGGGGCGCGTTCAAAGCGCAGCTTTAAAAATGATTCATGATCACGAATTGGAAATCGAGGCTTTTAAACCAGAAGAATACTGGAATATTAATACTAGCATTCAAGTTGGCAACAAAGATTTTTCACCACTTTTCTCTAACTATAATGGTAAATCAGTGACTCTTCACAATGAAAGTGAAGCACAAGCCATTTTAGATAAAATACCCGACAATTTAAAGGTTATTTCCGTTGAAAAATCTTTTAGAACTAAAGAAAGCAAGGTTCCTTTTACCACTTCAACGATGCAACAGGATGCCTTTTCTCATCTTAAATTTAAAACGAAAAAAACGCAGTCAATTGCTCAACAATTATATGAAGGCATCAATGTCGGTGGCGAGCACATGGGTTTAATTACTTATATGCGTACTGACTCCACTCGTCTTTCCCCAACCTTCATCGCTCGGGCCACCAATTATATTTTAGAAACTTATGGTAAAGAATATCTTGGTCATGCCAAGAAGTTTGAAGAAGTCGGTTTAATGCAGGATGCACATGAAGCCATTCGTCCCACCGCTAATCATCGTACTCCTGAATCGGTGCGTGCCTATTTAACCCCTGATCAATATAATCTTTATAAATTAATCTATAATCGTTCATTAGCTTCTTTGATGAAAGCCAAAAAGGAAGAAGTGTTAAGTATTATTCTCGGAAATAATGAATTAACCTTCAAAATCGAATTAACTCACACTGTTTTTAAAGGCTATGAAATAGTTTGGGACGATAAAGAAGAAAGTAAAGAATATCATGGTGATTTTCCTTCTATTGAAGTCGGCGACGAATTTTTAGTCACCAAAAAAGAAAAGGAACAAAAGTTCACTCAAGCTCCTGCTCATTATTCTGAAGCTAAACTGGTTAGACTAATGGAAGAAGTTGGAATTGGTCGACCATCAACCTATTCATCGACAATTGAAACGTTAAGACAACGTAAATATATCAATGATACATCAGGAATTTTAACCATTACTGAACAAGGTAAAAAAACTGCTCATGTTTTGGAAAAATACTTTCCTGATATTGTTAACCTTAAATACACCGCTCAAATGGAGACAAAATTAGATGAGGTGCAAGAAGGCAATGAGTCACGCGTTAAAATCTTATCTGATTTTTATAATCCATTTTTAAAGGAGGTTGAGTCCGCAAATATTAAAATGTATAAAGATGCAGCAGTTGAAACCGGAGAGAAATGTCCTCTCTGTGGTGCCCCCCTTGTTTTTAAGGAAGGCAAGAATGGAAAATTTGTTGGTTGTTCCAATTTTCCTACATGTAAATATGTGAAAAAAGAACCCAAAAAAGAAGCAGTTGAAACTGGAGAGATGTGTCCTCTTTGTGGTAAACCGCTCGTCGAAAGAACGACGGCTCGTGGCAAAAAATTTGTCGCTTGTTCAGGATTCCCGCAATGTCGATATATCAAACCAGAAGATCGAATTGTGATTGAATACAAGCCTGAAGACTATGTGAAGAAATGTCCTAAATGTGATGGCTATTTAGTCAAAAAGAAAGGTAAGTATGGCGTCTTTCTTGGATGTACCAATTATCCATCATGCAAATACATGGAAAAAATTGTCAAAGAGAAACGGAAATAACTCCGTTTTTCTTTTAAATCGAGTATGATATTCATATGAATAAACCGACGAAAGAGTTTCTTAATCACCTTAAGAATGAACGAAATTTTTCACCCGCTACTATCGATAGCTATCGCCGTGATATTGAAAAGTTTTTTGTGTTTTTAAACAAAGAAGGCTGCTTAATGGATCAAGTCAATCAGTTAATTATTCGTAATTTCCTAACTGACGAATTACAAAATGGTGTGAGCAAAAGATCGTGCAAAAGAAGACTTTCGGCTCTTCGACATTTCTATCGCTATTTAATCGATGCTCATTATGTTGATGAAAATCCCTTTCTTTTTGTCAGCGCTCCAAAGACTGATAAAATTTATCCGCGTTTTCTTTATAAAGACCAAATTATCGATATGATGAAAGCTAATCGCGAAAGAAAAGATGAACTCGCCATTCGTGATCAAGCCATTATTTCTATGCTTTATTACTGCGGAATAAGAGCGAGTGAATTGGTAAATCTCGATGTTCAAGATGTGAACTTAAAGACGCGAATTGTGAGAGTTTTTGGTAAAGGTCGCAAAGAAAGATTGTTGCCTTTTACTAATGATTGTCGAGATGATATTCAGAATTATCTTGATCAATTAAGACCGCTACTTCTTGCTAAAAGCAAGGAGCCTACAGCTTCTTTATTTTTGAATAACGAAGGATGTCGTTTAACGACAAGAGGGTTAGAATTTATTTTGCGTGAAATTGAACAAAAAACAGGTGATTATCTCGGTCTTCATCCTCATCTTTTGAGGCATAGTTTTGCCACTCATTTATTAGAGAACGGAGCGGACTTGCGAGTCATTCAAGAATTGCTTGGCCATGCGAGTATTAATGCCACTCAGGTCTACACCCACGTCACTGAAGAAGCGATGAAAAAGGTTTATTTTGAAGCCTTTCCTCGAGCGATAAAAGATAAAAACAATGATAAATAACTTGTTATAGTTATTACCCTTTGGTAGAATAATTGACGCTGTGAATAAATCACAGACTACACACACTGCGGATTGAACTCCCGTTGTGCTCTTAAAAAGAAAATGAGAGTGGCGAGTTCTTAGAAACAGTGGAGGTTAAACATAAGGAGGTTCACCCTATGAGTGAAGAAGAAAAGGTTGCCGTCGTGGCAGAAGAAAAAACTGTCGCCGCAACACCAGCTGCTCCAACTATGGAAGCAGTTATGCATGATCCTGATGCTCCAGTTATTACAATGAAAAAATTGTTAGAGGCTGGCGCGCATTTTGGACATCAAACCCGCCGTTGGAATCCCAAGATGAAGAAATACATCTATGGAGCAAGAAATGGCGTTTACATCATCGATTTAGCGAAGACCGTTGATTTAATCGGCCTCGCCTACAAAGCGATGAAAGACATTGTCGACAATGGTGGCAAAGTTCTCTTTGTCGGTACCAAAAAGCAATGTCAAGAAGCCGTTCAAGCCGAAGCTCTCCGTTCTGGTTCGTTTTATATGACCAACCACTGGTTAGGCGGAACATTAACAAATTTCAAAACCATTCAAGGTCGCATTAGATTCTTGAAGGAATTAGAGCGTCGTGAAGAAGAGGGAGAACTAGATTTACTTCCTAAAAAAGAATGCGCTGAATTAAAGAAACAAAAAGAAAAACTTTCTAAGAATTTAGAGGGCATTAAAGAAATGCGCAAAATTCCAAACGCTGTCTTTGTTATTGATCCTCGCATTGAGCATAATGCTGTTGCTGAGGCTCGCAAATTGAATATCCCTGTGTTCGCAATTGTCGACACCAACAGTGATCCTGATGTTGTTGATTATATTATCCCTGCTAATGATGATGCCATTCGTTCAGTCAGTTTAATTATGGCTGTTATTGCTGACGCTATCGTCGAAAGCAAAGGTGGTCTTCCTGTTGTTGCTTATATTAAAGATGAAGGCGAAGAAGTCACCATGAAAGATGTCATTCGTCAAACAGACAAAGAAAATGCTGAAAAACTCGCTCGCATTCGCGCTGAAAGACAGGCTCGTCAAGAAGCTTATGATCGTGAGCAAAATGCTCGCAATAGTTATAGAGAAGATGGTAAAGGTTCATCTTTCCGTGAAGATGGTCGCAAATATTCTTCTCATAAACCATACGTCAAGAAAGTCGGCGAAGCTAAGCCAGCAGTAGAGGCTAAGCCTGCCGAAGTAAAAAGTGAAGGAGAAAAATAATGGCCGAAAAAAGTTTAATTGATTTAATTAAAGATCTCCGTGAAAGAACTGGGGCGGGTCTCATGGATTGCAAGGGCGCTTTATTAGCAAATGATAGCGATTTAGATAAAGCGACAGACTATCTCCGTGAAAAAGGTTTGGCTAAAATGGCTAAAAAAGCCAATCGTATTGCCGCTGAAGGTTTAACAATTGTTAAGACTTGTGATAAATGTTGCTGCGGCACAGTCGTGATTGCCGAAGTTAACTGTGAAACCGACTTTGTGGCTAAAGGTGATGCTTTCCACGCGCTAGTGGAAAATATCGCTGATGTTTTATTAAGTGAAAAACCCGCTTCTATTGAAGAAGCGAGAGAATTATGCTCTTCCCTCTTCACTGATGCGACCGTTAAACTCGGGGAAAAACTCGATCTTCGCCGTTTTGAAATTATCAAAAAAGAAGAAGGACAATTAATTCCTACTTATATGCATATGGGTGGCAAAATCTCTGTTGCTGTTCTTCTCTCGGGTGGCGATGATGAATTTGGCAAGCAAATTGCGATGCATATCGCTGCTAATAGCCCACAATATATCAGCGTTGAAGACATTCCTGCTGACGTCGTTAAGCATGAAAATGAAGTGGAATTAGCCGCTAGTCAAAACGATGAAAAATTGGCCAATAAACCTCTTCCTGTCTTAGAGAAGATTATCGCTGGTAAAGTAAATAAACATTTCGCGGAAGTAACATTAGCCGCCCAGCCATTCCTTATTGATGACACTAAAACAATTGAACAAGTTCTTAAAGAAAAGAACATCAAGGTTTTAAAGTTTGTTCGTTATCAAGTTGGCGAAGGCATTGAAAAGCGTCAAGATGACTTTGTTAGCGAAGTGATGAATCAAGCAAAATAACAAAATAAGAAACACTTTAGTGTTTCTTTTTTTATAGGAGGTCCTATGTATAAAAGAATCTTGTTAAAGCTCAGTGGCGAAGCATTAAAAGAGAAAACAGGTATGCAAATTATCGACGTTAAATCTCTTGATAAAATTGCTCAAGCCATTGGCAGCATCTATGAAAAAGACATTGAAATATGTGTCGTCATTGGCGCCGGAAACATCTGGCGTGGCAAATTAGCTAAAGATATTGGAATTGAAGCTGTTTCAGCTGACTATATGGGAATGTTGGGTACGGTTATTAATGCCGTCGCTCTCTCTTCCTCTTTAAAAAAGCATGGTGTTGACAGCGTCGTTTTCTCCGCCATTCCGGCCATTGAAGGAGTCACGGAGACTTATGATCTCGAAAAAGCTAATCAAGCTTTAGTAGATAAAAAAGTTGTCTTTTTAGCGGGAGGAACGGGGAAACCCTTCTTTACGACCGATACCGCCGCGACATTAAGAGCAATCGAATTGAATTGCGATGCTATCTTGATGGGCAAATATGGTGTTGATGGAGTTTACTCCAGCGACCCCACTGTCGATGTCTCAGCTCATTTCTTTCCGGTCATCACTTATCAACAAATGTTAGAAATGAAACTTCAAATCATGGACCTATCTGCGGTAGAATTAATTAAAGACAAAGATATTGAAATACGGGTCTTCTCGATGGCGGATCCCAATAATTTCCGCAAAGTCATTGAAGGACGCGATATCGGCACTGTCTGCAAAAAAGGAGAATAATGTATGGATGAAATCGTTCTTGATGCCCAACAAAAAATGGAAAAATCAATTGAATCATTAGGTTCAGCGCTGGTCACTTTACGAACCGGTCGAGCTAATCCTAACATGCTTTCAGCACTGATGATTGATTATTATGGCTCGCCCACACCAATCAATCAAATATCCTCTATTTTAGTTCCTGAGCCTCGTCAATTATTGATTAAGCCTTATGATCGCAATGATGTGAAAGCCATCGTGACCGCCATTAACGCTTCAAACCTTGGCTTAAATCCCATCAATGAAGGTCAAACAATTCGCTTAATTATTCCAATGCTGACTGAAGAGAGAAGAAAAGAATTGTCGAAGCAAGCCAAAAAATATGGCGAAGAAGCCAAGGTTGCGGTCAGAAATATTCGCCGCGACTATATCGATTTAGTGAAGAGTGATGATACTTATCCCGAAGATTACCAAAAACGAATCTTGGACGATATGCAAAAAGTCACGGACGAAGCTATCAAAAAGATTGATGATATCTGCGCGGAAAAAGAAAAAGAAATCATGATTGTCTAAGGAAGTCTCCAAGCTTCCTTTTTTCTTTTATTCTCTCTATATTCTAGAGCTATTTTTGTGTATACTAAAATAGTTAGTTTATATGGAAATGAATACCTCGCTAAAACATGTTGCCTTCATTATGGATGGAAATGGACGTTGGGCGAAAGCTCGAGGACTTCCTCGTTTTCTTGGTCATAAAGCGGGTTGTGATCGCGTTATTGATATTTATGAAGAATGTCGAAATCAAAACATTCAAGTAATGTCTTTATATGCTTTTTCGACGGAAAATTGGAATCGCCCCAAAGCCGAAATTAAACACCTTTTTCATTATTTGGAAGTCTTCTTTAAAAAAGAAATTGATCGTCTATTCAACGAAGGATGTCATATTATTGTTTCTGGCGATATATCTTTATTGCCTCAATCGACTCAAGAAACAGTCACAAAAGCGGTTGAAAGAACAGAAGATTGCCATGAATTTACTTTTAATATATGTCTTAATTATGGAGGAAAAGCCGAAATAATTCGCGCTTGTAAACTCTTTGCGAAAGATGTGCAAAATCATCAAGTCGCATTAGAAGATTTAGATGAAAAATTATTTGAAAATTATCTCTATACAAAAAATTTGCCTCCTGTCGATTTATTAATTCGCACGAGTGGCGAATTAAGAACTTCAAATTTTCTTCCTTGGCAAATCGCCTATGCGGAATTTCTTTTCCCCAAGACTCCTTGGCCAGATTTTACCAAAGAAGAATTTCGCTCATGTATTAAAGAATATGAAAAACGTTCACGTCGTTTTGGAGGATTAGGATGTGAAAAAGACTGAGATTAAACCAAACGAGATCACAAAAGGCGCCAAAGCGTCGATGAAGACTCGTCTTATCACTGCCATCGTGGGTACCGTGATTGTCGTCCCTTTTATTTTCCTAGGTGATTGGTTTTACGCCGCCCTCGTGGCTTTTTTATCTGTGGTGTCCACTTTGGAAATTATTCGCTGTATAAAAGTTAAACGGTCAGTCAATTATATGATTGGTTTACTCGTTATTAGCATTATCATTTGCTTTTTAATGGTTTTTTGGCCCTTTTTCATCAACATGTCAGATATTCTCTCTCAACAAACTTGGTATCACTTCTACTCATATTTCACTCAACTACATATTTCGGTTTTGTTAGTTTTTATTGGCTTCGCGCTTTTATTTTTGATGGTCGTATTTCATACGTCATTTACCGTCCGTGATGCGACATTTATGTTTACCATGCTGGTCGTTATTTCCTTAGGCTTGCAAAGTCTGTTGTTCTTGCGCTGCTTTCCCTCTTATGTCCACTGGCATGATTCGCCTTCTCCCTCATTTTTCAATTCTTACGATTCTTTCGAAGCTTCTCTTCTTGTCATCTATGTTCTCGTTGCGACTTTTTTGACTGATAGTGGAGCCTATTTTGTTGGCTTATTCTTTGGAAAAAGAAAAATCAACGAACGTATTTCGCCAAAAAAAACCTATGCTGGTTTTATTGGTGGCTTGATTGTTTCCTTTATCGGATCAGCTGCTTTTGGCTTGATTATCGCGGCGTTTAATCATCCGATGCTCGAGGGTTATCTCGACATCAATCATTGGTATTATATCTTAGCTTTATCGGCTATTATCCCTCTTTTCTCGACTCTTGGAGATTTTGTTTTCAGTTCAATTAAGCGTTTTTATGAGATTAAAGATTTTGGAAATATATTGCCAGGTCATGGAGGAATTCTCGATCGAATTGATTCACTTCTCTTTTCCTTAATGGCCTCTGCTATGTTTATTTGGGTCATCACTAATATCGCCACACCCGATGTATTTTTATTATGATTAGGATATGTCTTTTAGGAGCCTCAGGTTCAATTGGTAGTCAAACTTTAGATGTCATCAAAAAAAATCACGATGATTTTCTTTTATGTGCTATTTCTATTGGCCATCAAACCAAAAAGATTAGTCAAATTGTCAAATCGTTTCCTGATATTCAAATGATTTGTCTTCAAGAATCACATCTTTTAACCCGTTATCAAAAAAAGTATCCCTTCATTCGTTTTTTTAGCGGTGATGAAGGCTTACTAGAACTTATCGAGAATTGTCATTGCGATATGGTTGTTAACGCACTTGTCGGGTTTGTTGGATTAAAGCCAACTATTTTCTCTTTAGAAAATGATAAAATTGTCGCTTTAGCCAACAAGGAAAGTCTCGTTGTCGGCGGTGAGATAATCAATGATTTATTATCGCGTGGTAAAGGTCGCATTATTCCCATCGATAGTGAACATGTCGCTTTAAGTAAATGCTTATCCGTTGATTCTTTACATGTTAAAAATTTAATTCTTACCGCAAGTGGCGGATCATTTCGTCATTTAAGTCGTCAACAACTACAAAATGTGACAGTCAATGATGCCTTAAAGCATCCGACATGGAAGATGGGGGATAAAATTACCATTGACAGTGCGACCATGATGAACAAAACATTTGAAATTATTGAGGCTCATTATCTTTTTGGCTATCAATATCATCACATCCAAGTCATTCTTCATGATGAATCCTATGTTCATTCGATGGTTCAATATCAAAACGGAACCTATCGTCTCAATATTAGCAAGCCTGATATGCGAGTTCCCATCAAGTACGCTCTTTATCAAGGACTTGTTCCTTATCGCACTTATCTTATTGATGATTACCATCGCTTATCACAATTTCATTTTCACGCCTTTCTTTCATCCCGTTACCCCGTCATAAAATGGGCTAAAGTTGTCATTCAAGAAAGAGGAACCTACGGAACCGTTTTAAATGCCGCTAACGAAGTGGCAGTAAGCGCTTTTCTCCATGGCGATATCGCCTTTCTTGATATTGAGAAAATCGTAGCCCATTTAATGAAAGAGCATACAAATATTCCTCATCCAACATTTGAGGATATTGAAAAAGTCAATATTGTCACACGGCAAAAAGCCATAGATTTAATTTTAAGTAGGTATTTATGAACAGCATTTTATTAAACATTCTTTACATTCTCTTATTCGTCTTTTGCCTTTCTATTTTAATTGTTGTCCATGAGCTTGGACATCTAGCAATGGCGAAAGCATTTAAGGTTTACTGCTTAGAGTTTTCGGTTGGTTTTGGACCTAAACTATTTTCTTTTAAACGTAAAAAAGGCGAAACACGTCTCTCTGTTCGCGCCATTCCTTTTGGTGGCTATGTTTCAATGGTGGGGGAGGGAACAGAAATTCCTGAAGGTCTCACAATTGATGATCGGCGCAGTTTCAATAAAATCAAAAAGTGGAAACGCGCTTTAATCATGTCGGCCGGCGTTATCATGAATGTTGTTTTAGGTTTTCTCGTTTTCTTCATTTCCGAGAGTTGTTTCATGCAGACGAGCATTTCCGCAAGTAGTCTTGTTGTTGCGGATAATTCTATCGCGAGTAATGCTGGTCTAGTGACTGGTGATGTTGTCGCTTTAGATAGTGAGACCTTTGGTGAAGATGCCTCCGTTTATGTCGTTGATAAATCTCAAGCTTATTTTACTAATCAAGATCCTGATACTTTAGAAGAAACAAACGAAGAAATTGTCGTGGCCTTGTCTCGTTCTCTGTCTAGTTATGATGATTTATCATGGTCAGATTATCTTCGCTTTTATAGACATGATGTCATTGATGATTACGTTCATCTCTCTGATTATCTTTTAGATATCAGCGATGAATGCGTGTCTGTCACCTTTGACGTTTCAAAATATATTCAAAATACGATCACTGAAGAGTGGGAAACGACACCAGTGACTATTGTCTTGCCCGCTCAAACCCATCTCGAATCACCCGATCGTTACTTTGCTGATCCTGGTCTTTCGTTATATTCTGAGCATTATTGGAATAGTTTTGGTCAAGCTTCGAAAAACACTCTTTCTCTCGTCGGCGAATCTTCAATTGCTATCTTTAAAGGCTTAGGCTCTCTTTTCACTTCTCCAGAATCAGTGGGAGGCATTATTGCTGTCGGTTATGTCAGCACTTCTACTTTGCAAAATTATGGGTTGGTTTCATTTCTCCAACTCTGGGGCTTAATTTCGATTAACTTAGCTATCATAAATATTTTGCCTTTTCCTGGTCTAGATGGCTGGCAATTATTTGTTTTGTTATTTGAATCTATTTCACGTAAAGAATTGCCCACGAAAACGAAGAACATCGTTTCGGCGGTTGGATTAATTCTTCTCTTTGCTCTCATGTTTGTTCTCCTCATTAAGGATTTGATTGTTTATGTTATCTAAGAGTATGCTGCTATGAATGAAAAAATGGTTCGTTTTTTAAATAGTTTAAACATCGAAAATATCGATGATTTTGATCTCGATTTCGAAATGATTGGGCGAAACCGTTTTGATAAGAAACAATGGGACATGGTCATCATTAAAAAGAAGCCTTGGAAATACTATCTCCTCCGTCAATTTCAAGATGGTCTCCCGCTTATTAAATATCCCTATACTTTGCGTTTCTCCTATCTTGTGAGACCTGATTATCAAGAAGTCATAAGTCTTTTTGACGATTGGTATCAAACTCTTTATAAACTCCCTCACAATCTTGTGATTACTGGTGATGCCGAAGATCATCTTTTCATCGAATATCTCAACGAAAGTGAAAAGGAACAATACCGGGAAGCGATAAATGATTTTCGTGATTTTTTAAATTTTATCAATTATGAATTCACAATTACCGAATCGATAAAACCACAGAGTGATGAACACCCGGATGTTTCAGTCCGTCAAATGAAAAAAATCGTCAAAGAAGCGGAAGCGGAAGCTGTTGAAACGATGAATGAAATCGCCGAAAAACCCGAAATTATCGATCGCAACGATGCGGAAGATAGCGCCGAAGAAGAGCGAAAAGAATTAAAAGCTCAAGTCGAGCAAACATATTTAGAAATCATGAAGCGCAACGCCGAAGAAATGGCTAAAGAGAGACGTCGCGCCCGTTTGAATCGCCGTGGCAACTATCAACCCATTGAGAATATTGATTCGATTAATGAAAATTCTGGTAACATTGATTTTTCTGGTAAAGTCTTCTCGACAGAAATTAAAGAGTTCGGGGGAAACACCCGAATCACCATTGGCATCAACGATGAATTTGGTGGCGCTATTATGGCTGGAGCTTATCAGAATAATCAGATATCCGCTGAGACCATTCAACTTCTTGATAAAGGGGTTAACATCCGCGTTCGCGGTGTAGCCTATGCCGATAATTTTGCTAAAGAAGTGATGGTTAAGGTTCATTATCTTGATCTTTTGCCACCTGATGTTATTACTCCTGATGAGGAACCAATTAAAAGAGTAGAACTCCATCTTCATAGTACGATGTCGAGCATGGATGGAGTGACAAGCATGAATGATTATTGTCAATACGCCAAAGCTCTTGGCCATACCGCGATTGCCATCACTGATCACGCCGTCGTCCAAGGATATCCTGACGCTCAATTAGCGGCCAAGAAAAATAATATTAAAATGCTTTATGGCGCTGAATTATACATGATTGATGATAAACTCAACTATATCAAAAATCCCTGCAATATTCCCTTAAATAAAGCTAAATATGTCGTTTTGGACTTAGAAACAACGGGTTTAAGCTCTCGTTATGATCAAATTATCGAGTTTGGCGCCGTACGCGTGGAACACGGACTTGTCACTTCGCGATTTGATATTTTAATTAACCCTGGTTTCTCTCTTCCCAAACATATTGTTGAGATTACGGGTATTACAGATGACATGCTTAAAGGTCAACCCAGTATCAAAGAAGCCATAGATAAAATCTTAGCTTTTCTAGACGACGCCATCTTAGTGACTCATAATGCTGATTTCGATATTTCCTTTTTGCAAGAATCTCTCGCTCATCTCGGTTTGCCTTTATTAAAAAATTCGGTCATTGATACTTTATCTTTATCGCGTTATCTCTTTCCGGAAAGCAAGCGTCATACTTTAGGGAGTTTGTGCCGGAATTTAGAAGTTACTTACGATGAAGAACAAGCTCACCGCGCTGATTATGATGCGCAAGTTTTAAACGATGTTTTACAACCGATGATTTCTCGATTAACAAGAAATAACCAGAAGATGGTTCATGCTGATTTAGGTCAACTTGAAACCCCTGTGGCTTTATTAAAACATATTTTCCCTGTTCACATTACGGTCCTCGCTAAAGACAAGGATGGTTTGAAAGATCTTTATAAATTGATTTCTCTTTCCCATATTGATTATTTGGCTGAAGTGCCCAAAATTCCTCGTCACGAGGTAGAAAAATATCGCTCGCATCTTCTGATTGGTTCTGCTTGCTTTAATGGAGAAGTTTTTCGCACAGCTCGTTACTATAATGCCCAACGTTTAAAAGAAGTGATGAGTTTTTACGATTATATTGAAATTCAACCTTTAGAAAATTATTCCTATCTGGTGAATATGGGTGATTTAACTGATGACGCCGTTAAACAATATCTTAAAGATATCGTCGCTTCCGCTGATGAGATCAATAAACCAATCGTAGCGACAGGGGATGTTCATTATTTAACCCCAAGAGAAAAAATCTATCGCGATATTTATATTTCAGCGAAAGGACTGGGAGGTGTCAATCACGCTCTTAATCCATATGCCCGTAGTAAAGTACCGGCTTTCGACAATCCTAATCAGCATTATCGA
The DNA here is from genome assembly GCA_041668145.1 of Bacilli bacterium. GTDB lineage: Bacteria > Bacillota_I > Bacilli_A > RFN20 > CAG-826 > JAAYDH01. The sequence continues at coordinate 13,865 of JBAYDQ010000004.1, forward strand.
ACCACCAAAGAAATGCTCGAATGCATGAGTTTTTTAGGGAAAGACAAAGCCTATGAAATTACGGTGACTAATACGAATAAAATCGCTGATATGATTGAATCACTGATTCCCCTTCCTAATGATAAACTTTACTCTCCAAAGATTGAAAACTCGGAGCAGATGTTAAGCGATATTTGTTACCAAAAAGCCTATGAAACATACGGAAACCCACTTCCTGACCTAATCAAGGAACGGCTTGATACCGAACTTCACGGTATTATTTCAAATGGTTATTCGGTTATTTATTATATCGCTCATAAAATTGTCAAAAAAACTCATGATGACGATTATATCGTCGGTTCTCGTGGATCAGTCGGATCTTCATTAGTAGCGACGATGGCAGGTATCACGGAAGTCAATCCTCTTCCTCCTTATTATCTCTGCCCGCATTGCCATCATTTAGAATGGACAACTGATGCGATGCCTGAATACCGTTCTGGCTATGATTTGCCAGAGAAAAAGTGTCCTGTCTGTGGGGCCGATATGGTGCATGATGGCCAGAATATTCCGTTTGAAACATTCCTCGGTTTCCGAGCGGAAAAAACTCCGGATATCGATTTAAATTTTCCTCGCGATTATCAATCGAGAGCGCATGATTACACCAAAGAATTATTAGGTGAAAATAATGTCTTTAGAGCGGGCACTATCGAAACAGTTCAAGATAAGACAGCTTTTGGCTTTGCTCGTGGCTATATTGAACGCAAAGGTCTTGATCCTAACACTTTTTCAAAAGCTAAAATTGCCTCCTATGCTTCCGGATGTATTGGGGTGAAGCGAACGACTGGTCAACATCCAGGAGGTATCGTCGTTATTCCAAATGAATATGATGTCTATGATTTCACTCCTATTCAATATCCCGCTGACGAACCTGAGTCTTCTTGGAAAACCACTCATTTTGATTTCCATTCTCTTCACGATACAATTCTTAAACTTGACTTGCTAGGCCATGTTGATCCCATGGCTCTTCGCATGATGGCCAAATTAACTAACATCAATGTTGATGACATTCCGTTAAATGATAAAGAAACTCTTTCATTATTCTCCTCCGCTAAAGCGCTTAAGATGGATAATGATTATCTAGCTAGTAAAACAGGGGCGATGGGCATACCAGAATTCGGTACTTCTTTTGTGCGTGGCATCTTAGAAGAAACGAGCCCGCAAACCTTTTCTGACCTCGTTATTATCTCTGGCTTATCTCACGGAACTGGCGTGTGGCAAGGCAATGCCGAAAAACTGATTAATTCACAAAATGTCACTCTGCAAGAAGTGATTGGATGTCGTGATGATATTATGACTTTCTTAATTAGAAAAGGACTACCGTCTTCAGTGGCTTTCTCTATTATGGAAGACGTTCGTCATGGTAAAGGTTTAAAACCCGAATTTGTC
>JBAYDQ010000005.1:0-13679 GCA_041668145.1 Bacilli bacterium
AGTTGACTTGTCCTTCGCCGTCTTTTAAATAAGTCCCTGTTTCAGCATCAACTGAGTAGGCATAAGAAGCAGCGATGGGGTTTTCAGTATAGTCTTGCTTTCTAAAAACCTTAACGGTGCAGTTGTCATCCGTTTGGAAAGCAACTTTAAAGGCGTTGGGTTCTTCAACAATTTCTTCTCCACCGCATGAAACGAGTAGACCGACCAAGAATATTGGTAAGATGAATAAAAGTTTTTTCATAAATACTCCTTATCTACTTACATACATTTTATAAAAATCACGAATGACAATTACTTAATTACTATTATCGATAGTGTAATCATTCAAATTTGGGTAGTTGCGATTTGTCTCATGACTAATAGATATTTTCGTTTTCGAATAACGAGTTAAACCAATCTCATAATAATAATAACTTGAGAGATAATAATTAGAAAAATTTATATCACATGTGATATTTAAATCGGAAGGCGATTTTCTTTTAATTCGGGCGTTCGTTTCCAAATAACCATCACCTTCCGACTTGATGGTGCAATTTCTATAAGTGACAGGGCAAGCAGGATCATTTGGATCGTAATATTTTTCATCAAAATATCCATCTTTTTCATTGCTTGGATCACCAATAAGAAGATTGAGAGCATCGTTGCCAGTGTAATAATTGAAAAGAGAAACTAATAAATCAGAAAATGGACTATCGTTAGCAACATCAATAATTTGACTTTGGTAAGTTTTACTGACAATATCGGCTGTGCCATCATCGACATGAACAAACGAATCATTAACTGTGTTGAGGACATCTCCATTTAAATAAATCCATTGCTTAGTGGTCGTTTTTGATTCTCTTTGCACTTTATCAGGGTTACCAGGAAGAATGGTTCTATAAGTAAGATCAGAAAAAGTATATGAATAAAAATAGGAATGAGTCATATCAATAACATAATTAGTTGTCACTTTTGAAATGAGAGAATTATCATTAATTGGCGTAACATTTTCCGTATAAAGAGAAATCGTTAATTTATTGGGATGACTAAAACTCTCACTATTTTGATAGTTCTGAATCCCTTGAGCGGTAGCCAATCCTTCCTCGAGTGTCAAAGAAGCACTTCCACAGGCCGAAAGAGAAAAAACCATCATGAGACTATAGAAAGTGGTAAGTGATTTTTTCATTTGCTTTTTCCTTTCGCTTTGTTTATTTATTGTAAGGCATTTAAAGTTTTTTTGGCACCTTTATTAATAAAATAATAACGTCCCATTCATTTTTGGTCGATAAGAAATAAGGAATTTATATAATTCTCCGTGAAAAAATTCAAATATCGATCTTTTAATGATGTTCCATTGGACACCTTTTTCTTTTGTTTTATTTTAGAGAACGCTCTTCCCACAAATGTCTCATTTGGTTCAGAGACCTTTGAATCTCGAGAAAATCTTTGATGATTAATTAAAGCAGCAAATTCTTCAAATGAATAAATCGGCATATCATCATTAATATTATTTTGAAGAGCGACTAATTCCAAAGTGCGAATAAATAGTTCTTCATCATTCATCTTGTGATAATAAGTATCTTTAAAGATAATCTCCAAAATTTTATCAGCTTCAGTAGGAAATTCAACCATGATTCTTTTGAAAAAACCATAGCAAGGAAACTCCCCACGAAAAGTAAACAAGAAGCCTTTCATTTTGTGATAATGTTTCATGACATCACGATACCCTCGCTTTAAATTCTGACGAATCGGTTGCTGTTCAAAATCCAACATCGATCCAAGTGAAAGCATCGGAGAAATATAGGTGACATTTTCATATTGAAGAAAAGCTTTATGCTGATGGTTAAGAGAGAAGAAATGAACATCAATAGCAATGACTTCGTCGGCTCCATATTCAAAGGCTAAATCAATAGGCATATTATCGTTATAAAATCCGTCGACGTATTTTACTCCGTCAATAATTTCAATCGGAAAAACTGGAGTGCAAGCACTTGAAGCGTGCAAGAAAGGAACGATTTTATCTTCTGGCAAATCATTAACTAAAACATTGACTCGACTAAAAGTTGGTAGTTTCGTGACGACGACGCCAAATTTAATCGAACTATTCTTAATCTTTTGTGTGTCGACAGTCTCTTTTACAAGAGCTTTAAAGGGTGAGATATCAACCGCTAAACGATTCTTAAAATAAAGACCTGCCCATGTTGTAAAGTCACTAACGCTATAACCATATCGATTGTTAAAAACGACTTCTTTAGAAATACTAATGCCGTTTTTCATCACTTTATTGGCGGTAATATCTAGCCATAATTTTGTCGCTTTGTCCATCATGTCGCTACAAACGAAAGCTCCATTAATCGCGCCGATGGATGTCCCAGTGACAATATCAAAACGATAGCCTATTTCTTCTAAAGCCTTGATGGCCCCCACTTCATAGGCTCCTAGGGCGCCACCACCCGAGAGAACAAGTGCAATTTTTTTCTTCATTATCTCATTGTAAATTAATCATTTTGCCAAACGATTTTTAATTTGCCGACATTGCTATTAATATCGCTATCAGCATAAAATTCCGGAACAGCGGAACCATAAGGAACATTTTGATTTAAAAGAGTTAAGGCGCTTTGGACGATCGTGTCAAAAGTGAATTCGATATTGATGGAATAGTCATCTTCATCAATACTCATTGTATTAATATCCGCCAAGGCGGTCGAAACCATATTGAATAAAGCGTTGACTAAATTACCCGTTAAATCAGAGTTAGATGAAGAATTATCATTATCAAAGATAAGAACATTACCATAATAGATTTGCTTTGTGACAAACTTCATAGAAATCGAGGTACCACTTGAAGAAGCGCTACTATCATATTTGGTCACAAAGACCACTGATGTTTCACATCCATTGATATTTAATCCAATCGCAAAATAAATAAAATCACCTTCTGTGGTTGTAACAAAGTTGCAATAAAAATTATCGACAGTAATGTAACGAACAGTCGAAACGTTATCTCGATAGGCACTGACAATATAAGAAGAACCGACAAGATCACAATTCGCTAGATAACCATTTAATTCTCCTTCAGTAATATAAGTTAAGGTATGGTTATTGCCATCAGTGCCATTTTTAAAATTGGTAACATCGCTAATATTATCAATAGAAACAAGATTGTCCAACATGATTTGATCAGGGGTATCACTGGGGGGAATATTTGAATTAGCATCGAATATTTCATCAAATTTAGTTTTGATGGCTGAATTATCAGTACTATCAATAGTTTCATTTTCAATAAGAGTTTCTGTCTCGCTGGCGGCGTTATCTAAGACACTCGTTAATCCAAGATTATAACCACCATCAATGTAACTATTTGTCATCAATTGAGTAAGAATAAGTTTAGCTTGAAGACGTCCATTAAAATTAAAATCAAGAATTCCCTTTTCTAATAATTCAGCAAAGATGGAAAAATACAATTTTGAAGATTCATCAGTCGCTGAATTAGTTAAATTTTGAATATCGTTAATGAGATTCATTTGTGGATAAGTGATGGTTCGATCCTTAAGGCTGACATCCATGCTTAAATACCCATTAAATGAATTTTCAATATCTTGATCACTGACATATTTTGATAAGATGGCAAACGATAATTGTCCCACCCCCACTAAACGTCCGAGCACAATATCATTAATGGTAAAAACAAAGGCTTGATTGACATCATCTTCACTGATTGTGGTTTTCAAAATAATTCGAGTTTTAAATGATAATAATTGTAAATTGACATAGAAATCATAATTATTACCATCGATTATGACATCCATTTGAGGCACGAACGCCGTCACGCGACTGTCGAGACTGCTCGTCACCGCATACAGAAGTTGATTCAGATCATCTTGAGTGACAACTAATTCCACTCGTTCATCACCGGGATCAGTGGTGTTAGCAAGGGAATCAACTAGGGAATAACTAAACACCTCACCGACATCAGCATCAGGGTTAATATTGACATTATTGCGAGTAGTATCGTAGAAAAGAGCAAAAAAGGTCGCGATTGGTGCGACGACGACAATAAGAAAAATAATGAGAAAAACAAGCCAACCTTTTCCTCTTCTTCGTTTAGGTTGCTTAATAATGACGTACTGCTGATTATTGTTGAAATTTGCGGCATTGGGTTGTTCGTTCATATCTAGTTACCTATCTTTTTTTCTTCGCTCTTATTATATGAGTTGTTCTTTTAACTAAAAAGGAAATGATGATAGAGTTATGATAATAAGGAAGAAGAATTATGAATTTTTTTACAAAATTATATGCTCGCACTTATCAGACCATATTTTATTTCATGAGTTTTTTTATTAATTTTCGTGAGCCAGAAACACTTTTAGGACATGATAAACTCTTTCAATTGCCCGATTTATTGACAAAATTAGGAAAGAAAAAAGCCTTGCTCGTTACTGATTCGACAATTCTTAAACTTGGTTTACTTGATTCCTTAATGAAATCCTTTGTTCTAAAGTTTTTTCCTTTTGCCGTCTATAGCGATGTGGTCGCTAATCCAACTATTCAAAATGTCGAGGATGGATTAAAAGTCTACCAAGAAGAAGGATGTGATTGCCTGATTGCCGTGGGAGGAGGCTCGTCCATCGATTGCGCTAAATGCATCGCCGCACGAAGTAGCAATCCCAAGAAATCCATCGCTAAAATGAGAGGAGTCTTAAAAGTTACTCACAAACTTCCTCTTCTCATCGCTGTTCCCACCACCGCCGGGACAGGTAGTGAAGCCACGGTAGCCGCCGTTGTTGTCGATAAAAATAATAATGATAAATATAGCATTAATGATCCTAAGCTTATTCCTGCCTATGCTGTCTTTGATTTCACTTTAATTGAGAAAGCTCCGAAGTCCATCGTCGCCACGACAGGAATGGATGCTTTGACTCATGCTGTTGAAGCCTTTATTGGGAGATCCAATACTCCAAAAACAACCAAATATGCTTATTCAGCTGTGAAATTAATTTTTGAAAACCTCACTAAGGCTGTTAATGAAACCGATAATGTTTTGTATCGAGCCAACATGCAAATGGCTTCTTATCAAGCGGGTGTCGCCTTTACTCGTGCCTATGTTGGAACGGTTCATGCTCTCGCGCATTCGTTGGGCGGTTTTTATAATGTTCCTCATGGTTATGCTAACGCTGTGATTCTTCCTTTTGTCTTAAAACAATATGGTCGATCTGTCACTCGAAAATTAGCGAAATTAGCCGATATTGTCGGAGTGCCTTCCAAGATGAATAAAAAAGAGAAAGCTCAATGGTTTATTCAGCAAATTGAACAGATGAATAAAAATATTGGCATCACAAATACGCTTAAAGACATCATCAAAACAGAGGATATCCCCGCTCTTGCTAAACATGCCTATTGCGAATCTGTTCCTCTTTACCCAACACCAAAAATGTTCACAAAAAAAGAATTAGAAACGCTTTATTTACAAATAATTAATTACTAATTCTTCAAAAATTAACGATGAATAGCGAAAAAACTTATGCCAATTGCATTTGGTCCGCAATGCGAACCAGCGGTCGGGTTGACAACTTCGAATTCAATATTTAATTTCTCGCCATATTTTCTTTTCAGCATATGGGCGAATTCTTCGGCGATATGCATCGCATCGGTATGAGCAATAATAACGCGATGATCTTGAATATGATCTTGAAGTTCATCCACATAAGAAAGTAATTTTTCAAGTGCCCCATGGCGTCCGCGAGCTTTAGTTTTAGTCTTCATCGTTCCGCTCTCATCAATAAAAATGATTGGTTTGATCCCGATTAAGCTTCCCATGAAAGCCGAGAAGCCGCTAACTCGACCTGATTTCGCGAAGAATTTCAAATCATCAGCGTAGAAATAAAATGCGATGTGGTCGACATTATCGTCAGCCCATTGTTTTATCTCTTCAATAGATTTACCATCTTTATATAATTCACCAATTGATAAACAAATATTATAACTACCCAAGGTAATACCTTTGGTATCAATCATGTGGAGTTGACGCTCCGGATATTTTTCTTTTAATTCCTCCATCGCTAAACGCAAAGAATTGAAAGTTGCGCTCATCGCGGATGAAAAATGCACATAGAGAATATCTCTCCCAGCCATAAATTCAGGTTCGAAATATTTCACATATTCAAGAGGAGGTAAAGCGCTCGTCACGGGCACAATTCCCCGTCTTAATTGATTGTAAAAATGCTTATAATCAAATGAGGCAAAATCAATATATGGATAAACTTCCTGCCCATTAATTGTATAAGGCATTGAGATTAATTTATAACCATACTGTTGAGCTATTTTGGGAGTAATATCACAGTCAGTGTCAGTAAAAAGAGTATACATAATTACTTTCTATTTGGTATTTAATTCTAAATACTTAATGACGTCTCCAACTGTTTGAAAATTGACTGGTCCATCAAAGCGAACATTGAATTCACTTTCCATTTCCATCGCCAGCATCATCGTCGCTAATGAATCAAAACCCAGATCATCGACTAAGCGAGTATCAGTTGTGACTTCATTAGTGTCGACATTAGGCATGATACGATGAATCAGGGCAACTAGTTTTTCAAGCATAATAAAACTCCTTATTTGTTTTCCACTTTACCTTCGAAAAAGGATTTATTGTTAGCGATATTGATTAAAATTTCCCCAGTATTTAAAATCGCTTTTTCATCAGAATTACCACGGCATTTTATGATGGGCTTACGCACGCCAAGAACAATCGCGCCACCTAAGGACGAAATATCATAAGTTGCTAACATATGTTGAACAAGAGGCATGATATCAGGCTGATTATGGGCTTTAGAATACATCACCATATCTTTAATCATGCGAGCCGCTGTGCCTTCGGTTACTTTGAGAACCATATTACCAGCAAATCCGTCAGCGACAAGAACATCACAATCGCCTGAAAGAGCATTATTACCTTCAATATTGCCGACGAAATTAAGATTTGGATCGGTCGATAATAGACCATAAGTTTCCTTGACCAATTTATTGCCTTTACTGGATTCCGCTCCATTGGATAGAAGACCAATTTTTGGAGATTCAATCTTATAAAGTTGTTTCATTAAATCTCTTCCTAAACGAGCGAATTCATGCAATTGAGTCGGAAGGCAATCAATTGTTGATCCCGTATCCACTAAGCAGACAAATTCTCCTTGCTTACAAGAAGGCAAAATAGAAGCCATGCATGGTCTAGTTAATGTTTCATTTGCTAAATAACGAAATGAACCCATCAGAATGGAACCACTGCTACCAGCGGTTAACAAACCAATAGTTTCATCATCTTCCGCTAAAGTTCTTTCTGCCAAAAAGATAGAGGCATCAGACTTTTGAAAAATGGCAGCGGTTGGATTATCAAAATTATTAACCGCCACATTAGTGTGAATAATATGAATATGAGATAAATCTAAAATGTTATTTTTATTTAACTCTTCATTAATAATCGTTTCATCGCCAACAAAAGAAATAAATAAATCAGGATGTGCCTTTAATAAAAGAAGACCGCCTAAAATAACTGAGGATGGTCCTTTATCACTTCCGAAAGTATCTATGATTATTCGATTTTGCTTATTCATATGAGCCTCCAAGAAGTATCAATATTGATAGTATATATCAGTTCTTAATGAAAAATGAATCAATAGTTAACTTTGTGATGATGGAGAACTTTTCTTACTCCGCCACGAGGATTATCACAATCTCCCTCATAACGAGGAATAATGTGCATATGACAATGCATAACAGTTTGTCCCGCGCCTACTCCACAATTAAAACCGATATTATAACCAATAGGATGGTACTTTTCATCTAAATATTTTTTAACCTTCACAGCTAAATCATGAAAGGCTTGAATTTCTTGATCAGTCAATTCAAAGAAAGTTTCAACATGTCGTTTTGATATGATCAGTGTGTGACCATCTGAAACTGGATAATTATCTAAAAGAGCATAAGCGAGTTCATTGTCCATTAAATAACTTTTTTCTTGATTGATGCGACAAAATTGACAATCCATTTTATAGACCCTTCACATTTGTTAACTCAAGAAAATCGGGAAGAGTTTCACACCACTCACAAAAAACATGCCATTCATTCAAGCGATGAGTTCGTCGCTGAATATACATTGTTTTTAATTGTTGATAATTCGTTGTCATCGTCGCGCCTAAACAAAAACCGCATGGCAAAGAAGCGACTAATTCATGCCATTTAGACAGTTTTTCAGGTGAATCATCGGGAATTTGCAGGTATTTTTCTTTTAATAATTCAATGATTTTTATTACTTCAGAATTTGTCTCAGAGACACATTGATTACCAAGGTTAAATTTTAAAAGGCAGTGCATAGTCGATTGACTAGAGACATAATCAAACCAATGATATCTTTGGGCTTGCTTCCACCAATAAAGAGGAGCGGTAACATCCATCTGAACAAGAATTCCCTTAAGAAAATTATCGTGGCCTAAACCATTTCGCGCTCCACCGAGCTTTTGTGATCTAATTTTGTCTTTTTCCGTCACTTCACTATTATCAATCATAGTGCGCATGGGATTACCCGATGCTTTATAAGCCTTTTCGAGACCATAAACAGAAGTATTTTGAATGTTAAATTCCATAAATTAATAACCCACTATCTCTAATAAATTTTCAAATAATGCTAATCTTGTTAGCAATCCCACTCCGCCCGGAACTGGCGTTTGTAAACGAACAGGAAGATTTTCTATGGCATCACCATGCAAACCCGTTTCATCTCGAGAGATACCAACATCAACAATGACAGCGCTTGGTTTATAGACAAAGGTCGTGTCGAGATAACCTTGCTTACCAATTGCCACAATAATTATATCAGCGTGAGCAATATAGAACTTTTTGTCTTCTAAACTCGTTTTAGAATGAAGGACTGTGACATTAGCACTTTCCTTCAATAATAGTTTAGCCATCGGTTTACCCACGATATTGCTCCGTCCTATAACGACAGCGTTTTGACCAAGAATATTAATTTTTTCGTGATGAAGATAATTCATAATACCCTTAGGTGTACAGGGTGACAATTTACTCAATGGATGAAATCCGTCAACATCTTTTTGAGGGTCAATCGCGACCTTGATTTTATCTTCATCAATGCCTTGTGGAAGAGGCATTTGAACGATAAAACCATCTACAGTAGTGTCTTTATTTAATTGATCAATTATTTTTAATAATTCATCTTCACTTGTTTCTAAAGGTAACTTAATCAATTGAGCTTTAATGCCTAATTCTGTCGCATCTTTAAGTTTGCCTTTGACATAAGCGTTACTTCCAGCATCCTCATTGATTTGAACAATAACCAAAGAAGGAATTTTCTTCATGTTCGAAACGATTCCTTTAATTTCTTCTTTTCTTTGAGATATGTATTCTTTAATTGTCATTTTTTGCCATTATTTCGATATGTCTGCCCTGATATTCACGAATCTTAACACCCGCTAATGTCAGCATCTTAATCGAAGCTTGGGTAGCGATTGTGTCTTTATATTTATTGCAACCATAGACAAGTTCTTTAATCCCTACTTGAATGATTGCTTTTGCGCATTCATTGCAGGGGAATAAAGTCACATATAATGTGCATCCACATAGAGCACTGCCGTTTCGCGTATTAAGAATAGCGTTCATTTCAGCGTGACAAACGTATAAATATTTATTATCTAAACCTTCGCCTTTATTCCATGTTAATTGGCAATCATCAATATGACGTGGCATACCATTATAACCAATGGAAACAACCTTTTTGTCATCGTCGACAATACACGCTCCCACTTGGGTGCTTGGGTCTTTACTTCTCAAAGCGGAAAGTTGGGCAATTCCCATAAAGTATTCATCCCAATTCAAAATTAAATTTTCCATGTTTTTATTCTAGCAAAACATCAATTGATATAACACAAAAAGATAATCTTTTTTATTTTATAAAAAGCATGACTATCTGTTCCGAGCGTTTTATAATATCTTTAATATGGAATTTGTAGGCATCGATAAATTTTCTCTCCTTGATTATGATAATTATGTTTCCGTCGTCTTGTTTGCGCCAACATGTAATTTTCGTTGCCCTTTCTGCCATAATGGAACTACTGTTTTAGAAAGTCAAAATTCAATTTCGTTTGATGAAATTCTTCAATTTTTGCAAACGAGAAAAGGATTAGTTGACGCGGTTGTTTTTACTGGCGGAGAGCCAACTCTCATGCCAGAATTGAAAAAGAGAATTGAAGCAGTCAGAAGTTTGGGTTTCCTCATTAAATTAGATACCAATGGAACTAATTATTCCGTTCTCAAAGATTTACTTGATAACCATCTCGTTGACTATGTGGCCATGGATGTTAAAAATAGCTTTGAACAGTACCCACAAACCTGTGGAGTAAACGATTTCCGTCAAAACAATATTGAAAAATCAATTAATCTATTAAAGAAAAATGTAGTTAATTATGAATTTAGAACAACTCTTGTTGAGGAATATCATAATGATGAGTCTATCAGCGAGATGGGCAAACTATTAGAGGGAGCTCATAATCTTTATCTTCAAAAATTTGTCGATCGTGAAGGGGTAATCAAAAAGGGACTTCATGACATTCCTTGTGAAAAAGCTATTATATTTCAAAAATTACTGCAAAAATACATTAAAAATGTCAAATTGCGTGGTTATTAACCAAGATATTTAACTGCTGATAAGGCGGCAATAGCGCCATCATTACAAGCGGTAACTAATTGTCTAACACTCTTTTTTCTCGTGTCTCCAGCCGCAAACAGACCTTTCGTTTTAGTCTCCATATTATCATCGGTAATAATGAATCCTCGATCTAATTCAACAAGGTTTTTAAAGATGTCGTTGTGGGGTAATTGACCAATAGCGATAAAAACATTATTAGTCGCATATTGGTGTGTTGAATGATCAGCAGTGTTTTCAAAGACGAGACCCGTCAATTCTTTATCGCCTTGGTATTCGATTAGGTTCATAAAAGGCGTGATAATAATTTTCTCATTCTTCCGCACTTGTTCAATTAATAATTCATCGCCAAATAATTTATCAAATAAGGTAAACATATGAACTTTGGGACAATAATTAGCTAAGAGTAAGGCATATTGCAAGGCGGTATTAGCATCACCGACTAAATAGACTTCTTGACCTTTATAAAAGGGCCCGTCACAAACAGCGCAAAAAGAAACACCCTTGCCAATCAACTGCTCTTCATGAGGTAAATTCATTTGACGGTGAGTAACACCACTAGCGATTATGACCGTTCGAGATTGGTGAGATTGATAGTTTGTTTTGACAGTAAAGATATCAGCATGCTTTTCAACTGATTGGACATCTTCAAGTTCGAAATCAGCACCTAAATCAGTAATTTGATTAAAGAAATGATCCGAAAATTCAAGACCTGCTATCTCTTTCGTGGATGGCCAATTTTCAACGCGTGGAGAATTGGCGATTTGACCACCAAAGTTTTCTTTTTCGAGAATTAAAACCGTCTTGCCACTTCGCAAGGCATAAAGAGCAGCGCTCATCCCCGCGGGGCCACCACCAATAATCAAAACATCATAAATCATTTCATAACACTTTCAATGTAGCCTTTAATATTAGAGGCATTCTCATAGACATCATAACTCGTTTCATTGGGAACAATCAGGGTTGGTGCTTTCGTAATATTATAACGTTCGCTCATTTGACGGTCTTCTTCTGCGTCAATCAAGACGTATTGAATATGCGCTTTTTCTAAGAGCATTTTTGCCATTTTACAATTCGGGCATGTTTTGGTGGCAAATAATAATTTTTCTTTGAGAATCGGCTGAATCTTTTCTTTCGGAGCTTCTTTCACATCGCATTGTACTGAATGGGTAAGATGACTTTTGGAAACATCATATTTTTCACGGTTCTTGTATTCTTCCGTTTTGCCATCATTCCAGTTTTGAACGGGGCGATAATAACCAGTAATACGAGAGTAGACCTCGGTTTTCTTACCACAGATTGGGCAGACAAATTGCTCACCATCCAAATAGCCATGATCTTTACAGATTGAATAAGTAGGCGACATCGTATAGTACGGAATATGATAATTCTCGGCAATTTTTCTCACTAAATTCATGCACGATTTCCATGAAGGGAGTTTTTGTCCTAAGAAAGCATGGAAAACGGTTCCGGAAGTATAAAGCGTTTGCAGTCCATCTTGAATATCAAGAGCTTTATAAATATCTTCGGTAAAGTTGACTGGTAAATGAGACGAATTAGTGTAATAAGGGGTATGGCCATTCTCGCTAGCGGTAATGATATCAGGATATTGTTCTTTATCATGTTTAGCTAAACGATAGGCTGTTGACTCAGCGGGAGTGGCCTCCAGATTATATAAGTCGCCATACAATTCTTGATAATCGGATAAGCGCGTCCGCATATGATTGAGAACATTTTTCGTAAATTTAATTGATTCGAGAGACGACAAATCTTTTCTAATCCAACGAGCGTTCAAACAAGCTTCGTTCATCCCTACTAAACCAATCGTAGAAAAATGGTTGCTGAACGAACCGAGATAACGTTTGGTATAAGGGTATAAACCCGCTTCTAATAAAGCCGTAATAGTATTTCTTTTCACTTTTAGTGAGCGAGCCGAAATATCCATAATTTTATCAAGGCGAGTATAGAAATCTTTCTCATCCGTTGAGAGGTAGGCGAGGCGAGGCATATTAATCGTCACCACACCAACCGAACCAGTTGATTCGCCAGAACCAAAGAAACCACCAGATTTCTTACGTAGCTCTCGTAAATCAAGTCTTAAACGACAGCACATCGAGCGAACATCGCTCGGCTCCATGTCACTATTAACATAGTTAGAGAAGTATGGAGTTCCATATTTAGCCGTCATTTCAAAGAGGAGTTTATTGTTTTCCGTTTCACTCCAATCAAAAGTCTTGGTGATGGAATAGGTAGGAATAGGGTATTGAAAACCCCGTCCGTTAGCGTCGCCTTCAATCATCACTTCAACGAAGGCTTTGTTAACCATCGCCATCTCTTCGATACAATCTTTATATTTGAAATCCATCTCTTTGCCACCGACGATACAATTAAGTTCTGCCATGTCATTCGGAACCACCCAATCAAGAGTGATGTTGCTAAATGGAGCTTGAGTGCCCCAACGAGAAGGAGTATTAACTCCATAGACAAAGGATTGAATGCATTGTTTGACTTCTTTATAAGAAAGTTGATCTTTCTTCACAAAGGGAGCTAGGTAAGTATCAAAACTCGAAAAAGCTTGAGCGCCTGCCCATTCATTTTGCATGATGCCTAAAAAATTGACCATTTGATTGCAAAGGGTTGATAGATGATTAGCCGGAGAAGAAGTAATCTTTCCTGGAACACCACCTAACCCTTCTTTAATTAATTGCTTTAAACTCCAACCGGCGCAATAGCCAGTCAGCATAGATAAATCATGGATATGGATATCGGCATTGCGATGAGCACTGGCGATTTCCGGATCATAGATCTCGCTAAGCCAGTAATTAGCCGTCACAGCGCCCGAATTAGAGAGGATTAAGCCTCCGACGGAATAAGTGACTGTCGAGTTTTCTTTGACGCGCCAATCGTTGATTTTTAAATAATTATCAATAACATTTCGATAGTCGAGATTAGTGGCCTTAATTTCTCGCAATTGTTGATGTTGTTTGCG
>JBAYDQ010000006.1:0-12523 GCA_041668145.1 Bacilli bacterium
AATTTTTTCCTCCTTATGCATCGAATTTGTCTTCGGTTTTATTTTCTGGCTCTGGTTTTTCTTCTTTGACTTTTGGTTTACTGGTTACAGAGACCATAGCATGTCGAACAATTCGATCATGAAGTTTGTAACCTTTCGCGTAAACGCGAGAGACAAGACCTTCTTCCCCATCACTTTCTGTCACATCTGCGGCATTCATGGTATCAGGGTTGAACTTATCACCAACTTGAGGAGAGATTTCACTCACCCCCTCGCTTTCTAATACCGCGACCAGATTGCGGTAGATATATTGGAATCCAGTCAAATAGTTTTTTAAAGCTGGATCAGTTGGTTCGTTTTGTAAAGCGAGGTAGAAACTATCGAGAATAGGAAGCAGAGCATCAATGAAGCCCTCAGCGCGATATTTAATTGCTCTTGATTGATCTTTTTCAAGACTAGTTCTTAAGTTTTTCGTATCGGCATAGGCGCGATAATATTCGTTCTTCCAATGCTCAGCATCACTTTTTAACTTGTTAATTTCGTTTTTAAATTCTTTGCGACTTTTTAATTCTTTTTCTTTGTTGTCGTCTTTGGAAAGTTCCTTTTCTTGAACTTCCTTATCATTAGGCATCTCCACCATTTTTTCCTCCTTTATCATCTAGTTTAGCGAAGTATTTGTTTAACTCTTCAGTGAGATATTCAAGGGCGCTTAAGGCCTTGTCATAATCCATGCGAGTCGGTCCGAGTAAGGTAATGGAAGTTTCGCCTTCGCTGCCGAGTCTGACCTTGGCGGTAATTGTCGAAACATCGGGATTGCCATCGACCTCACCAATTTTAACAATTGGTTCTTCGCTATCACTTTTAGAGTCTTCTTCCATCTCTTTAAGAAGAGAATTGTCATTTAATAATCGGAACATCCGATGAAGTTTATCAGTATCATTTTTAAATTCGGGATTATTGAATAATTCTTCTCGACCATAGAGAGATAAGCGATCGCTCGCAAACCGTAAAAAGGTTTCTAATAGAGCCTGATAAACGAGGTCATGACTAACAATGTAATCGTTAAGAATTGGCTTTAAAGCTTTAATTTTATCGACCAACTGATAAATTGGCGTATCTTTTAAGCGATCATTTAACAATGTTACACAGGAGACAATCTCAGAAGGATTAACACCTTTTTCAATAATGAAGGTCTTGTTTTCCACATAACCTCGATTAGTGACAAAGACGGCGGTAATCGTATTGGGACTGATCTGGACGAGTTGAACATTAGCGAGTCGTTCTTCTTTTTCATCAGGACCCATCACCACGGAGACCAAAGAAGTCATTTGCGAAAGAATTTCACAACTTGATTTCAGAACTTCTTCAATGGAATGAATCTTTTCATCGAGAATACTTTGCAAGGAGTATTTTAATTCATCGTCGACACTTTTATCACGGAGATGATTGCAATAGTAGCGATATCCTTGAGCGCTTGGAACTCGGCCGCTTGAGGAATGGGTTTTTTCAATTAATCCCTGTTTCTCAAGAGCAAACATTTCATTGCGAATAGTCGCCGAAGAATAAGAGAGATGATACTCATCAATCAAAGTTTGACTACCTACAGGTTGAGCATGTTTAATAAAATACTCAACGATGTGTTTTAAGATTGTGTCACTTCTATTCAAAGCCATCTCATTAACTCCTTTTTTGGCACTCTTTTATTCAAAGTGCTAATATTATTATATGAATTTTGTTAGCAGTGTCAAGTATTAAGTGCTAAATATTTTTAAAGACTTTGTCTTTCATTTTAAAAAGACCTTAAAATTCGGTCATTATTGTCGGTAATAAGAGAAATTATTCACTAATAAATTGAACAATAATCTGATCGAGGACCATCATGCCTTGATATGTAGGCGCGAGCGTATCTTCTTTTATGTTTAATAGACCTTCCGAGACAAAACGAGCGATGCTTTCTTTGTGAAGAATAGAAAAATCATCCCCAAAACGTCGCCGATATTCTTTGAATGAGAGACCTTTAATCGTTCTTAAAGTGAGCATAATAAAATATATTTTATCGTCTTCGTACGAGATGAGTTCTCGACTGGCGAGATAATGACCCTGATTATATTCAGTGATGCTCTGGGTGTTGGTGTAGCGATATTTATTGATAAATCCACTCGCCCCTAAACCCACGCCATAATATTCCTCATCTTGCCAATATGTCATATTGTGCAAACTCCAGAAGCCTGACTTGGCCCAATTGCTCACTTCATAGTGAAGATAACCAGCTTGGCTAAGCATTTTATCCGCAAGATCATATAATTCTCTCGAAAAATCATCATTCGGTTCTTCAATATGTTCTAAAAAGAAAACGGTGTGAGGATGAACAGTCAGCGGATAACATGAAATATGTTCAACATCTAAACTGATAATATTGTTTAAATCATTTTCAAAATGCTTTGTGTTGCAGTGAGGAAGGCCTAATATCAAATCGATATTCACCACTAAATGGCTAGTCGCTCTAATGTCTTTGATCACTCTTTTGACATCGGCAAATGTATGATGGCGATTGATTGCTTTTAAAATCTGATCATCTGTTGATTCAACGCCGAGAGAGAGGCGCGTCACTCCATATTTTTCCATCAATCTAATCTTATTGGATGAGAGAGATTCAGGATTAGCTTCAATCGTGTATTCTTTAATTTTTGAAGCATAAGGAGCAACAATTTGAAGAAGTTGTTCAAAAAGATCGTCTTCTAAAGCGGTGGGAGTTCCTCCTCCAATATAAATTGTTTCTAATTGGTGTGTGATATTCAATGAATCCAATTCCATCTTTAGATGAAGAAGATATTTTTTAGCTAAGTCAGTAAAATACTGCAACTTTGGAAAGTCACAGTAAGAACAAATATGTTCGCAAAAAGGGATGTGAATATAAAGAGATGAAGGTTTATTTTTCATCTTCCTTATCACGATAATTGCTGATTTCTTCAGCGGTTTTTTTATCATCGATCGGAACGAGAACGCGGTCGAGTTCTTCTTGAGCGAAATCAGCTTCGTCCTTTTTTTCATCTTTGAGTTTCGGATGCATTAAACGGTGAATTATAAAAGCAATGATGGCAATTAAAGCGGCCGCACCGATAACGATTAAAAAGATAATAAGTGTTTCCATATATTCGTGACCTCCTAATTACGCGGAACAGGCGTATAAACGTTTTTGTTTTTGACCATGTCTTTACGATAATACCCTAAAGTGACGAGATGGTCCATACTTGTTCGCGCTGTTTCATAAGCACAGCCAAGTGATTTTTTGCATTGAGCAATGGTATATTTTTTCCCTAATGTGCAATGTCGGGCATAGAAATGGGCTTCGTTGCGCTTCATAGAAGGATCTAATTCGAGAAGATGTTCTTCTAGGCGACAAGCTTGTTTTTCATCGATGACAGGAGGAATATAATTAACCGCGATTTTTTCAACAGGAACTTCCACAATTTCGGGAGCGGGTTTAGGTGTGGGCTTGGGAAGAGAAGCAATGATTTCTTTTTTAATTGGCTCTTCTTTCACTGCTGGTTGAATAATCGGCTTTGGTTCAATGAATTCAGGGGTGAGAGTAATTGTCTCATCAATCAGTGTTTTTGTTTCCTCAATTTCTGGTTCGGGTTTGATTGTTTCTTCTTGGTAATAGTCCTTTTTCAAAGCTTCGACTTCACGATTTGCAATATAATCAAGAACCTTATCACACTGCACATCAATAAAAGATAGAGCGTAATTTAAGAAATAAGTGAGATCATAGGTTTTTTGCACTTCCACAAAGATTTTGGCGATAACATTCTGGCTCTCACTTAAGAGAGATTCTAGAGGGATGATGGCACCGAAATCGGAAAGATCGCAATGAGCTAATACAGCTTTTGCCATCAAGAGAGCGATTTCATCGCTATAGGTCGGAAATGGTCGAATATAATTGATATAATAATAAGTGGCAATACTTTTCACTAAGCCACTAAATTTGGCGTTTTCAATGAAAGAGAATAACTCATTCATCATCAGATCAATGGAAGTGACAGGAGCGCAAGTATAAATACGGTCAATAATGACACGATTTTCGGGGTTTTTATCATCTGTCGTGCGGTAGAAACTCGTCAATTCTAGATTGCCGGTTAATTTGGCATATAATTCCGCCAAAAAATCAATATCGATAGGCTGACTGGCTTTTTCCTTAATCATCTTTAAACAATGAGCATAATGTAATAACACGCGATGAGTAGAAGAAATTTCACGCACATCTCCTTGAATAAGAGAACGAAGATATTGCTCCGTGGCATCAAGATCATATTCTTTAGCTAAAGCGGAGAGTGATTTCACTAAACAAGCGTCTTCAAATTGACGTAAATCACCAGTGCTGGCATCCATGCGCATATACTCACGCATCAAGCGAATAAGCTTGGCGTCTAAGGCATTAACCGCGGTTGAGATAGTTGGACAATAGCAAATTAAAAAGGGATTTTTATCAATACTTTTAATTGAAAGGTACTGATTAAAATTGCTGCGATAGGAAAGAATGTTAGACCAAATGTTGTCGATGAGTGACATTTTCAATTCACGGCTGACTTCCATTTTGGTCGCGTATTTATTTTCGGTAAAACGAATCGCTAAATCATTGTTGGCCATAAAAACTACCTCTTTATGCTTTTATTATATAAATGTCGCGAAATAATAGGCAAGAAGAAACCAAAAAAACTACTAATTTATTACTAATGAGAGACTACTTATGATCATCGTCAATTTCCAAAATTGACATAAAAGCTTCTTGCGGTACTTCGACAGAACCGATTTTTTTCATGCGCTTTTTGCCTTCTTTTTGTTTCTCTAAAAGTTTCTTTTTACGGGAGATATCTCCTCCATAGCATTTAGCAAGCACATCTTTTCGCACGGCTTTAACATCGCAGCGAGCGATAACTTTTCCTCCGATAGCAGCTTGAATGGGAATCTCAAATTGTTGCCTTGGTATGACATCTTTAATCTTACGGATAACCGCTAATCCACGATTATAACCATCAGCGCGATAAATAATGCTGCTTAAAGCATCGACAATCGTTCCGTTCAATAAAACATCAAGCTTCACTAAATCGCTTGAACGATAAGTCGAGAAATCATAGTCGAGAGAAGCGTATCCTTTGGTATAACTTTTCAATTTATCAAAGAAGTTGTAAATAATTTCTGAAAGCGGCAATTGATATGTCAAAATCATTCTTGTATCGTCAAAATATTCTAAATTCTCATAAATGCCACGGCGTTGTTGACATAATTCCATGATGGAACCAACATATTCTTTAGGCGTCATAATCGAGGCGCGCACAAAAGGCTCCTCAATATGATCGATTTTTGAATTGTCAGGTAAACGGCTTGGATTGTCGAGATTGATAACAGTCCCATCAGTGAGAAAGACATGATAGATAACGCTTGGAGCGGTTAAAATTAAATTGAGATTATATTCTCTTTCTAAACGTTCTTGAATGATATCCATATGCAATAGACCTAAAAAACCGCAGCGGAAGCCAAAGCCGAGAGCTTGGCTAGATTCAGCTGTATATTGTAAAGAGGCATCGCTCAAAGATAGCTTGTCGAGAGCGTCTTTTAATTCTTGATAATCGTCGGAGTAAACGGGATAAAGACCACAATACACCATTGGATTGATTAAACGATAACCAGGGAGAGCTTCTTTAGCAGGTCGATTGGTCAATGTGACGGTATCACCTGGATGGACATCTTTAATGTCTTTTATCTGAGCGCACAAATAGCCAACTTGACCAGCTGTTAAAGAGCTTACTTTTATTTCATTTGGGGTACGAATGCCTAATTCAGTGACTTGATAAGTGGTTTTGGCTTGCATTAAGGCAATATTATCACCTATTTTTACTGTTCCATCTTTAACGCGAATTAAAATTACTACTCCGCGATATGAATCGTAATAACTATCAAAAATTAACGCCTTTAATGGGGCGCTTTCGTCTCCTGATGGAGCGGGAATATTTTTCACAATATCTTCTAAGAGTTCGTGAATGTGATAGCCGGTTTTAGCGGATACTTCAACGATATTTTGACAATCGATTCCGATGCGATCTTCGATTTCGCTTTTGCACAAATCAGGGCGCGCACTTGGCAAATCAACCTTGTTGATAATGGGAAGAATAGTCAGATCATTATCGACCGCTAAATAAGCGTTGGCCAAAGTCTGAGCTTCGACTCCTTGAGTGGCGTCCACCACTAATATGGCGCCTTCACAAGCGGCTAATGACCGAGAGACTTCATAAGTAAAATCAACATGCCCAGGAGTGTCGATAAGATTAAAAACATATGTTTCACCATCATCGGCCTTATAGGACAGGGTGACGGCGTTAAGTTTAATGGTAATGCCTCTTTCTCTCTCGAGATCCATCGAATCGAGAATTTGTTCTTTCATCTCTCGAGGTTGAATAGCTCCCGTCGATTCTAAAATACGATCAGCGAGAGTGCTTTTTCCGTGATCGATATGAGCAATGATGGAGAAGTTGCGTATTTTCTTTTGACTAAAATTCATAAATATCCGCGTTATTATAACATGAAGTTATCCTTTAAAAAAACGACTTAGTTGGTCTTTTACTTCTTGAGGAGTTAAAACGACGACATAATTGCTCCATTCGACACGAAATAACTCTTGATATTGATGATACATATAACGCTCATCAATGAGGAGAACCGCTCCGCGATCTTCTTCACTTCTTATCACTCTTCCAACCGCCTGCATAATTTTGTTCATTCCTGGATTTAAATAGGCATAATCGCGCCCAGGTTTATCTTGTTCTTTGAAATAGCGAGCGATTTGATCGCTTTCAAAATTAAGACGAGGCATGCCAATCCCGATGACCACAGCGCCAATAAGGCGATCATCGACTAAATTAATACCTTCACTAAAAGCTCCGCCAATAACTAAAAAGCCTAGTGTTGTTTGAAGAGGATTGTTCTGAAAATGAAGGAGAAATTCTTCTTTTTCTTGTTCGCTCATATCGCGATTTTGTTTAAAAATAGTCATGTTATCCGCGTTGATAAAATCAAGGAGTCGATCCATATATTCATAACTGGGCGAATAAATGAAATAATTACCAATTTTGTTTGAAACGAAAGCTTTAATGTATTCCGCCACTTCTTCATAAGATGACTCGCGGTTTTTATATTTGACTGATACTTTTGGTGCGACCATCAATTTGAAATTATGAGCTGGAAAAGGGGAAGGCAAAATAAGAGTTGGATCGCTTTCTTTATTTCCCCCTAAAGTATCGACAAAATAGTCAATTGGCGATAAGGTAGCGGAGAAAAAGACACTACTCTTAATCCGCTTTGTAATAGCGCGAAGAAAGTTTGAAGCATCCAGACAATAATAATGAAGTTCCACTCCATATTGATCTTTTTTGATATAGGCAATATATCGTTCATTATAGAATTCACCAATCTTAAGAAAGCGGTTGACCTCTAGATAAAAATCTAATAGCTCTTTGGTGACGATTTGATATTCATTTTTATTAAGATCTTGCATAAGGCTAATAAAGGAGTTGAGAGTTTTATACTGATCAACCGAAAAATCTTCGACAATTGTTTCTTTTTCACTAAAAGTTTCATTGATTTCATCAAACATTTTGCTCACTTTGCTCATCATTCTCTTTAAACGAGCGTGTTTAATTTTGCGAAGAGACTTGCGGGCTTTAAAGAAACTTGCTGATCCAATTGAAGCACTATACATTTCTCGTGAGCGATCAACGAGGTTATGGGCTTCATCAACGAGAGCCAGAAAATGGCTTGAATCTTCATCGAAATAACGCTTCATATATGAAATAGGATCAAACAAATAATTATAATCACAAATAATCAAGTCGCAAAAAAGAGATAAATCTAGTTCTAATTCAAAAGGGCACATTTGATTTGTCTGAGCGAGAGAAACGATCGTCTCATAATTAAATGTCGAATGATGAAGAAGTGCCTCTTTTAGAACGCCTTGAATTTTATTGTAGTATCCACGAGCAAAAGGACATTCATCAGGATTACATGATTTATCGTGGCAAAAACATATTTTATCTTTCGCTGTGATGAGAATATCATTGAGAATTAAATGGTGCTCTTTGAGGATTTGAGCAGCGTCATAAGCGGCTTCTTTTCCCGAAGTCTTGGCGGTGAGATAAAAAATCTTGCTCTTCTCATCATCCGCTAACGCCTTAATAAATGGAAAAAGGGTTGACATTGTCTTGCCGATTCCTGTTGGAGCTTCACAGTAAAATCGGCCACCATTTTTAGTAATGCCATAGGCATATTTTGCTAATTCTCTTTGACCATGTCGATATTTTCCAAAAGGAAATGTCAGTGTTGATATGGAATTATTTCTTTCTTCATCATGGCGGAAAACAAGATTAAAAAAGGAGAGGTAATCATATAGAAGTTGATAGACAAATTGTTCGAGTTCTTCTTTGATGAATGTATAACTATCGATAAGTTTTTCTTTTTCTTTGCCTTGACGAATATAAGTCAAACGAACACCGATAGATGATAATTTTCTTTCTTCCATAAACATCAAGGCATAACATTTAGCTTGTCCAAGATGCCAGTCGAAATTATCTTTTTTGAAAGTGGAAAGATCAATGACTGTCGATTTTATTTCATCGACGATATATTCGCTTTCGCTATGTTTAATGATGCCATCAGCTCGTCCTTGCAAAGTGATTTCGACATCATCGATGACAAAGAGATGACTAAGAGGATATTCGCTGATGTAATCTTTCCCTTGTTTTTCTTGAAAATTAGCATGGACGCGACTTCCTTCTTGCATGGAGCTACGATTGAAAACGCGATTATCAATATCGCCTGTTCGCAAAAGAAAATCAACAAGTTGATGAACGGATAACACCAATGCTTTAGTCATATAGATATAGTAAATAAAAAGACTAGAATTTACTAGTCTTTACTTCATCACTGAACCAAGTAGATGGCGATTGCCATTAATGAATGAACAGTAGTCGAGTCGTTTCTTGCCCTCTTTTTGGAGTTCAAGAAGAGAGATTTGACCATCTTTCAACTGAATAACCAGTCCTTTTTTATCAGCTTGAATAATCTCTCCTATCTCACCATGGAGAGGAAGATTGACTAATTCGGCTTTAAAGATTTTAATCTTTTGTTCATCTAAGAGAAAATAAGCTCCTGGACGATCGCTTAATCCGCGAATCCATCCTAGAATTTGAGGAGCGGTTAATTCAAGATTTAATTTTTCTTGTTCTGGCTTAATGGAAGGAGCAAAAGTAACGAGAGATTCGTCTTGTTCTTTTCCCACTAATTGGCCATTGATATATAATGGCAAAGTTTCTAAAATCAATTCTTTTGCCGTTACACCCATCTTCTTAAATAAAGATGAGGCATTATCACTATTTTCAATTGTCACCTCTTTAGTGGCAAATACTTGGCCAGCATCCATTTTATATATCATTTGCATGAGTGACATTCCAGTTTTCTTCTCATTTTCGATAAGGGCGTATTGAATAGGAGCAGCTCCGCGATATTTTGGCAAGAGCGATCCATGAAGATTCAAACAGCCGAGTCGAGGAATATCTAATAGTCCTTGAGGAATAATTTGGCCATAGGCTAGCGTTAAGATGAGATCGGGATGCAAAGTTTTGGCAAATTCATAATCTTGACGAATTTTTAAAGGTTGAAAAACAGGAATTTGATATTTTTCGGCCACTACTTTAGTAGGGACTTTAATCATCTCGCCTTTTCTGCCACTGGGGCGATCAGGTTGAGCAATAAGTCCGACAAAATGATAGCCATCTTTTATCATCTCTTCGAAAACATAGGCACTCATATTAGGAGTTCCCATAAATATCAAACGTAATTCTTCTTTTTCCATCATTATTAATAATAATTCATTTTGTTTACAAAATACATTAAAATATGTCTATGAAAATTCTCGTCTGTTCTGATAGTCATGGCAATAATCAAGCTTTAGAAGAGATCGTTAAGAAATATCCTCACTGTGATTTATATCTTCATGCGGGTGATAGCGAAAGTGAAGAATTAGCACTTTTCCCTTTCGAGACCGTCAAAGGGAACCGCGATATCGGTTTTGAAATGTTTGAACGAAGAATATTTTCCACTCCGTACGGGAAGATTTTAATGCAGCATATGCCTCAAATTCCTTATGCAATTATCCATAAATATCAAATTAAAATTTTTATCTATGGTCATACACACCGCCGCTATTATGGTGAGGAAGATGGGCTAATCATTCTTAATCCAGGAGCGATTACATTCCCTCGCGATCAATATGATTTATCATTTGCGATTCTTAATATTGATGACGGACATGTTGATGTAGAATTTCATAGCCTACTCGACAAATAATTATTTTTCTACTATGATTTTTAAAAATGGTTTGAGGAGGATAACATATGTATCCTGAATATAACAAAGTCAACGATTTCATAAAAACAGCTTCTCTGGTAATGGAAACTTCCCAACGAATGAGCGACATTTTTTCATTGATAATGACAAGAAACGCTAAGCAAACAGCTGTTGAATATTATAACATAAAGGGACAATTAAAACATTATACATATAAGAAAATGAAGGTTAATATCCAATCGTATTGTGACATCCTTAATTCTCTTTTAAAAGAGCAGCCTAAGCATCAACCAGTCGGATTAAAGATAGCTAACAATCATCATTGGGGTGAACTTTTTTGGGCTACTTTAATGGCAGGATATAAACCTCTTTTGATCGATGCCAAACTGAGCAAAGAGGGGACACAAAACGTTCTCTTACAAAGCAAGGCTGTTGCCATCATTACAGATGATATCTATTCTTACGACGTCACCAAAATTTCCACAAGCGATATACTGGATGTTAAACCACACGAACACTATGATCCTCTTTGGGACGATGAGATCATTTTTTGTTCAAGTGGAACGACTGGCGATGTCAAATTAATGGTCTATAATGGCAAAGCCATCTCTCACCAATTATGTTGCTCGTTAGATATGCCAAAAGAAACAAAGGCTATTATGTATCCGAAAAGTCTTGGAAAAATCAAAATATTAGCGATGATTCCATTTCATCATATCTTCGGTTTTGTCGCCGTTTTTCTATGGTACAGTTACTATGGCAAAACAATCGTTTTCCCCAGCGCTATCATCCCGAGTGAAATACAAAAAATCTGTCAAAAAACAGGTGTTACCCATGTTTATAGCGTCCCTCTCTTTTGGGACAGCCTCGCTCTTGGAATCAGACGTAAAGTCGATTTATTAGAGGAAAACAAAAAGAACATTTTCACTAAAATGATGGAGTACAATCTCGGCAAAATTTCCAAAGCTGAAGCCGGAAAAGCCGGCTGGGACATTACGCGTCGAACGATTCAAAAAATGCTTCTTGGTTCTAAAATTAAATTCTGTATCTCTGGTGGAGGTTTTTTATCCACTGAAACAATGACCACTATCAATGGTCTTGGTTATCCATTGTGCAATGGCTATGGAATGACCGAAATTGGCGTCACCTCAGTTGAATTGTCTAGTGATGTTAATGAAAGGTTAAAATGTAGCATTGGAAAGCCATTGCACGATGTCGAATATAAAATGAGCAAAGATAGCGAATTGCTCGTTAAATCACCAGCTCTTCACATTCGTGAGATAATCGGTGGAAAAGAGCAAGGCACACAATTAAATGACGAAGGTTACTTCCAAACTGGCGATATCGCTGAACAAAAAGAAGACGGCCGCTATTATCTTAAAGGAAGAATCAAAGATATTATCATCAATGCTGACGGAGAGAATATTTTTCCTGATGAGTTAGAGGAAGCTTTCAAATCCGTTCCTCACATTAGTCATCTCTGCATTTTAGGCATGGGCAACAAAAATAATCACGAGGAAAAAATTGTTCTCGTCTTAGATTTGGACAATCAAGTCACCGACCAACAATTAGAGACGATAAAAGAAAAAATAAAAATTTGCTCTCAAAATCTTCCTCATCACGCCAAGATTTTTGATGTTTATCTTTCTAAAAACAAATTGCCTTTAGCAAATGGCATAAAAGTAAAGCGTTTCCTCGTCAAAAAAGCTTTGGAAAACGGTTCATCTGATTTTATCTCGATTAACGCGAAAAAAGATGTGAAAACATTCGATGGTTTCGATGAAGAAACAATTGAAGAAATCCTTGCTCCCGTCAGAGAAATTTTCTCTAAAGTTCTCATCCTCGCATCTTTTAAAATTGATGATGAAGCCAATTGGATTGATGATCTAGGCGGAGACTCAATGAATTACGTTGAATTAGTCAAAGAAGTTCAAGATAAATTCGATATTACTTTTCCTGAAGATAAACTAGGTGTCATGGCCTGTGTTAATGATTTTGTCTATGAATTGGCGGTTCTTAGCAAAAGCAAATCATAAATAAGCGCATAAATAATTTGCATTATTTCCTGACATTTGATAACATATCTAACGATATTGAAAGAGGAACATTTATGGCAAACATAAAATCACAAATTAAACGAGTCGAGACA
>JBAYDQ010000007.1:0-11468 GCA_041668145.1 Bacilli bacterium
CGCTATCGGTCCTGGTTCATATACAGGTGTTCGTATTGCGTTAACCATCGCTAAGACCATTGCCACAGCTTTGAAAATTGATTTATATCCTGTTAGTTCTCTTCAAATTTTAAAGAATGGTAGTAAACCATCAATTTGTTTAATTAATGCGAGAAGCAATCGTTCATATATTGGTGTTTATGAACACAACACTTGTCTTTTAAACGATCAAATTATGAATAATCAAGATGTTAAGGAATACATTTTAAATCACCCCAATTATTCAATATGTGGCCAAACTGATTATTTGAATATTGTGGGATATAAAGCCAATATCGCTCAAGAAATGTGGGGCTTAAAACCCTTTTTAAAAAAAGCCAGTAATCCTTTAGGTGTGGTACCGGTATATTTGAGAGATTAAACGATGGAATATTTAAATGTCACTGTTCGCCCAGCGAATAGAAAAGATTTACCAGCCATTCTTGAAATTGAAAATTTGACTTTCATCTCTCCTTGGCAGGAAAAAGATTTTCTCTATGAATTGGAGGAAAACCCGGTCAGTAATCTTTGGGTTATTGAACTCGAAATTGAATCGCAAAAATTGAAATCAGTGTTGGGTTTTTGCGATTATTGGGAGACATTTGATTCGGCAACGATTTGCAAAATTGCCGTTCATCCCGAGATGCAAAGAAAAGATCTTGGCTCCGCAATGATGGACGAAATCATCAACGATTGTGCAACAAAGAAGATTCTAACCCTTACATTAGAAGTGCGAGTTTCCAACACTAAAGCCGTTCAATTTTATGAAAAGCACGGTTTTAAAAAAATCGTGATTAAACCTCATTATTATAATAATGGTGAGGACGCGTATTACATGTTATTGGAGGTCGGGAAAAATGGCGACAATTTTAGCGATTGAATCTAGTTGTGATGAGACAGCAATTGCCATTATTAGAGATGGCGTTTTGCTTTCTAATGTCGTTTCTACGCAAATTGAAGTCCACCGTAAATACGGTGGCGTAATGCCTGAGATTGCTTCGCGATTACATACAGAAAATATTGGTGTTGTCCTTCAAGAAGCCGTTGAGCAAGCCAAAATTACTTTAGAGGAAGTTGACGCTTTTGCGGTAACTCGTGGTCCAGGATTAATTGGCGCTTTACATGTTGGGTTGCAAGCCGCTAAAACCTTAGCGATGCTCTATCATAAACCACTTATTCCCGTTCATCACTTAGTGGGTCATATCTACGCCAACGAATATATCGAACCATTTACTTTTCCTCTTCTTGCGGTTGTCGTATCGGGAGGAAATACCGAGTTAGTTCTCATGAAAAGCCATCTATCTTTTGAAATTATTGGGGAAACAAGAGATGATGCTGTTGGGGAATGTTATGACAAAGTTGCCCGTGTTTTAGGCCTCCCTTATCCTGGTGGCATTCCGATTGATAAGTTGGCAAAAGAAGGTCAACATACTTATCAATTGCCTACGCCTTTAAAAGGTGAAAAAACCTATGATCTATCCTTCTCAGGTCTTAAAACTAATGTGATTAACTTAGTTCATAATTTGGAACAAAAAGGTGAAAAAATAAATATTCCTAATATGTGCAAATCCTTTCAGGATGTTGCCATCGGTCTTGTCGTTGCTCGAACAATAAAAGCTGTGAAAGAATACGAAGTAAAAGAAGTTCTCTTAGGAGGAGGAGTATCAGCTAATTCCTATTTAAGAAGCGAGATGCAAAGAGAAATGAGCAACCTAGGAGTAAAGATTAATATTCCTCCCATGTGGTGTTGTACCGATAACGCCGCGATGATTGCCAAGGTAGCGGAGCGACTTTACGCTTTGAAGATGTTTGCTCCTTTAGATTTGGGTGTTGACCCAAACTGGAAAATCGAAAATTTTGATAAATTTACGAATTAAAATGATTAAATCATTTATTCTTGTATAATATTTTTACGGAGGAATCATCTATGAAATCCTATTCAATAACTGATTTCGAACTATATGACATCATTGTCAGTGGTGACGAAGAAGAAAAATCTCAACTCAATGAAGTAATCTTGGAAGGTTGGGTAAAAACCAATCGCGATAATGGCTCGATTGGCTTCATCGAATTTAACGATGGAACATATTTTAAAAATGTTCAGCTTGTTTATAACAAAGAATGCCCCGACTATGAGACAATTTGTTCTCTTAAGACAGGAGCGGCCATTAATATTACCGGCCGTGTTCATTTAACTCCTGATAATAAACAGCCATTTGAAATCGTCATTGATAAGTGCGAATTAGAGGGCGATGTTGAAGATGATTATCCTCTCCAAAAAAAGCGTCATTCATTTGAATTTCTTCGTGATATTGCGCATATTCGTCCACGCGCTAACACATTCCAAGCTGTTTTTAGAGTGAGAAGTGTCCTTTCAATGGCGATCCACGAATTCTTTCAGGAGCGGGGATTTATTTATGTTCACACTCCAGAAATAACCACTAACGATGGTGAAGGAGCGGGCAATGTCTTTGATGTTGTTACTCATGACACTAAAGATCCAAATTCGTTTTATGGTCAAAAAGTTAATTTAACGGTGACTGGTCAACTTCATGTTGAACCATTTGCTTTAGCCTTTCATGATGTCTATACTTTTGGTCCTGCTTTCCGCGCCGAGCACAGCAATACAACTCGTCACGCGAGTGAATTTTGGATGGTCGAACCCGAGATCGCTTTTGCCGATTTGCAAGATGATATGGATTTAATTGAAGATTGCGTCAAATATTGCATCAATTATGTTTTAACTTCTTGTCCTTCCGAAATGGAGTTTTTCAATAGCATGATTGATACAACTCTCTTTGAGAGACTGCATCATGTCGTCAATTCTGATTTCAAAGTTATGACTTATTCAGAAGGCATTGAAATTCTTCAAAAAGCCGTCAAAGATGGTTTTAAATTTGAGAATACAAAAATTGAATGGGGCATGGATCTTCAATCTGAACATGAGCGATATTTGACCGAACAAATCGTCAAAGGACCTCTCTTTCTCATTGACTATCCAAAAGAAATCAAAGCTTTCTATATGCGTCAAAATGATGACGGAAAAACAGTGGCGGCTTGTGATTTGCTCGTCCCCGCTGTCGGAGAATTAGTCGGTGGTTCGCAACGCGAAGAACGTTACGATATTCTAAAAGCAAAGATGGATGAGCTTGGATTAACTAAAGGTTTAGAGTGGTATTTAGATACTCGCCGCTATGGAGGATGCCGCCACTCAGGCTTTGGTTTAGGCTTCGATCGTCTATTAATGTATGTTACTGGTATGCAGAATATTCGCGATGTTCAACCTTATCCACGAACTTCAAACACTATTAAATATTAGGTTTAATTATGGGACGCAAAAATAAAGATTTACCACTTACACAAGAAGAAATTAATCGCCGCATTCGCATGAAAAGACGATTCCTTTGGGTTTTGATTATTGCTGATGTCTTATTAATTGTCTATTTAATCTACCAAATCGTTTCTCTCACATGGTCATAAAAATAAAGAGTTCAATATCGAATTAACGATTAGAACTCTTTTTGTTTTGGTTCTTCAACCTTTTTGTCATCAGGAGCAATGGGTTTTTGGCCGACATTTAACGAATTCATTAATTGTTCATTTTGATTGAAATTATCAAGATTTTTATCGAATATTGATTCACTCAATTTTTTAATTCTCAAGGTGCGTGATATCAGCGATTGGACACACCATAAATACCATAGTCCTCCAATGGTGATACCAGGAACAAATAAGTAACTGCCCCACGCTTCTAAGACAAAATGTGGTTCATTGATTAAAACAGGAGCATTAATGACTAGCGAAAAGGCTAGTGAAGTTGAAATTTCAAAGACGTGGCTGAAGTCCCAACAAAACAAAATTGTTGCAAAGCCTTCGGTTGTATCAAAAACATTATAGGTAAAATCATGGTAAATAATATTTCTAATCAGTAAAACTAAAGAAGAAATTAACATGATGACAACAGGAATGCGAGCCGCTTTATAGAATATAATCCAATTCTTCTTATGAGCGTATTTGCTAAAAGTTTTTTTGTCGGTTATCACTCGAGAATAAACGACATCCGAAACGCCGGTATCAAGACGTTTACCTTGCCATTTCATGACGCGAACAATGAGATATCCTATCAACCCCACAATGACAAAGAATAAAATCAAAATTAAAAGCAAAGCCACAATAAGTCGCTTATCTGATTCAGTTAATTTGATTAGTTCAATAAGCATACAACATTAAAAATCCTTAAAATCAATATCAATTCCATCATGTGAATCGTCGGTTTTCTTTTCGTTTTCCTCTAATGGTTCATTGATAAGTGAAGTTCTTTTTGGCGAATATTTTTCTTCGGAAATATTGTTTTTAGGAGGGACGACATCTTCATTGCTTTTGACAATAACTGGGCTAATCTTTTTTTCCTCAACAGGAGGGATTGTTTCATTTTGAAGAGGAACTTGATGATTATTAATTTCAGGTTTCACTTCATCTTTATTTTCGGAAACGACAGGTTTATTTTGATCAAAACACGCTTCTTCAACGGAATGAGGATTGACATTTACTGGAGTTGACATAGGAGCGGGATTCGAACTTGAAGGAATATTGTTAGGAAGTGGTTGTTGCATATTGCCTTGATTAAAAACAGGATTTGAACTAGCCGGAATAGCACTTTGGATAATGGCTTTGGCTTTTTTATCTTCAGGTAATTCAATATCAAGAGAGCGACCACAGAAAAAGAGAATGATTGATTTAAAGAATAAAAAGATAAAAGCAATAAGCCCGACGATGGCATATCCCGCCATTACCAAAAGAAAGAAAGGCAATACAAAAATGTACAGCAACCCCTTTCCAAAACTCTTAAATAAACCTTCCATTAATCTCGCCTATCTTCAATTGTATCTTGCTTTATGTTCCTAAACAAATAATTATTGATGAAACCAATAATTGCGATCAAGAGAGGATAAATTTGCAAGAGTAATAGACCAATTGGTTCAGAAGTATTTTGATCAATGAGCGAATAAAATCCAGCGAATAAAAAAACGGAAAGAAAGGCGCCAATAATCAACAGCGAGATAGTAATCTTGTTTTTGCTCACAATTAAAACTCCTAATTCATAAATTGATAAAAGAAGGACCACGAACATAACCGAATAAGATAATTCGGGATAGAAAAATGCTAAGACGACGCTAGCAATAATAAAAGAAGGAATGAGAAACAAAATGATCATTTGTCCTTTTTTTAAATGAGTTGCGTCAATATTTAGTTTGGGTAATTCCTCATTGATAACAATGAAAGAAAGAATCTGTTGAACAAGGGCTAATGAGCAGATAAACATATGTTTGACATAATTAAGATGAGCGTAATTATTAAGAGCAAAAAAGGTCGCAAAATCGCTGACGATATCCCTCCCATATAAAACGGTGATAAGCGGTAGAGCGAGATAAGAAAAAATAATCTGAGTAATAACAGCGGCAAGAATAATCAAAATTGGACTAATCCTTTTTTCCAATAATAATCCGAAAATAAAACCAGAAATAATAGAAGGAATCACATAAAAGAGCGTATTTCCAATATCCCAAACTGTCGTTAATAGACACAATCCGATTGTCACAACAGCATAGATAATAAAATACTTTTTCTTACAGAAAAAAGTGACAATTGTGCTGGTTAAAGGAAGAATAAAAACCAGAAGGAAAAGCAAATAAGGTAACCATGTTGCAAGCAAAACGAAAATCACATTGATCGCCGCCATCAGAGCCATATAAGTGATATTTCCCGTCAATGTTTCTTTCTTTTTAAATATTGCCATTTTTATTATTCTAACATCAGCCACTATTTTTTCAAAAATAACTCTTAAAAATAACTCTCTATTATTATGAAAAAAATAATTGCTCTTCTAATATGCGCCATTTCTACTTTCTCTTGTGCTAAGTCAATTCCACCCCTGGATTATGATGATTTTTCCTCATCATTTATTTGTTGGGACGATGTGTTAAAACAAAAAGAAACAAAATATTATGTCTATTTCTATGGTGAACATTGTTATTATTGTCAACAAATTAAAGAAAAGATGCTAACCACTATTAAGAACGCAGCGACACCTTGTTATCTTCTTGTTTATAATGATGGAATTCCCATTGCCGATAAAATTGATCTAACTATTGGAGCATCAACAATTGAACAATTATGGTTTGGTGGAACCCCTACTCTATTGCAAATTGAAATGAACATAGTGACAAAAAACATACTTGGTGTACAAAAAATAACCGACTATTTGATTTATTGGGATGATTTTTAAAAATAGTCGAACAATAAATGAATTGAAAAATAGCGAACAATATGATAATATATTGCATAGCAATATATGAATATAAGAAATGAATTAAACGAGAAACAACTAGAAGCTGTGACCACTCTTGCCCAACATGTGCGAATTGTCGCTGGTGCTGGATCGGGCAAGACGCGTGTTTTGACTTATCGAATTGCTTATTTATTATCGGAGCTTAATGTGGCTCCTTGGTCCGTCTTAGCTATCACATTTACCAATAAAGTGGCTGATGAGATGCGCCAAAGAGTTTTGAAGATGATCCCAGAAGCCAGCTCTGATTTAACAATTAAAACCTTTCATTCTTTCGCGGCTAATTTTCTGCGTAAAGAAATTGATATTTTGAATTTTCCTCGTTCTTTTACCATTTTAGATGAAGATGATCAAACTAAAATTGTCAAAGATATTGCTTCAGATATGAATTTTAAGCGCGGAGATAAAATTGTCAACAAAGCTCTAGGCTATATCAGCGCTAAGAAATTAAAAGAGCAATATCCTGATGACATCAAAATTACTAAACCAGCTTTTGAAGATGAGAAAACTTGTTTAGAAATCTATACCCGTTATGAAGAAGAAAAAATGAGGAGTTATGCCTTGGATTTTGACGATCTGTTATTAAAAACCATTCGCATTCTAGAAGATTATCCGAGCATTCATTTAAAATGGCAAAATCGTTTTAATTATATTTTAATCGATGAATTTCAGGACACTAATGATGTCGAAAACCACATGATTAAACTGCTCATGAAACCATCCACTTCTCTATATGTTGTCGGTGATCCAGATCAAACAATTTATACATGGCGTGGCGCTAATCAAAGCATTATTCTCAATTTAAATAAAGATTATTCTGATGTTCAAACGATTATTCTCGAAAGAAATTATCGCAGCAGCCAAAACATTTTAGATTCGGCAAACAAACTTATTTCCTTTAATAAAATGAGAGTGGCAAAAAATCTTTATACTGAGGCAAGTAAAGGTGAACCAGTTACTGTTTTTGCCGGAGCCTCCTCGAAAGGCGAAGCTGATTATGTTTCACGCGAAATTCAAAAATTAGTCAAAGGCGGCAATAAACGCTACTCCGATTTTGCTGTCTTATATCGCTCGAATTATGTGACGATGGAATTTGAAGCTGCTTTTGTCAATCGCGGAATTCCCTACAAGATTTTTGGCGGACAAAAGTTCTATCAAAGACGTGAAATCAAAGATGTCTTAGCCTATTTTCATCTCCTCATTAATGAAAACGATAATATTTCTTTTTATCGTATAATTAATGTTCCTCAAAGAGGAATTGGCGATTTGACAGTTGAAAAAATTAAGGATGAATCAAATCAAGCAAATCAAAATGTTTATGAATACATCCGCAATATTGATCGTGAAAGTTCCAATGTTCCACCAAAAATAATCGACAAATTAAAGGCGATGATTGAATTAATCGATATCACGCGTGGAAAAATTGATGCGGATCAAGAGGTGTTTTCTAAGACACTTGAAGATATGATTATATCCCTTGGTTATTATGAACATCTGCTAAAAGAGGAAGATGGAGAAGAACGAAGAGAAAATATCAAAGCCTTATTTGCTGATATTCGTCACTATCTTAAAACTAATCCTGAATCAACATTTGCTGAATATTTGCAAAATCTATCTTTATACTCGGCCCAAGATGATGTGATTGATGGTGATTTTGTCACGATGATGACTGTTCACACCGCTAAAGGATTAGAATATCCCATCGTTTTTGTCGTTCGATTTAATGATGGTGTTTTTCCTCATTCTCGCTCAGTTGCTGAATCTGGCTATCGTGGTCTTGAAGAAGAGCGACGTCTCGCTTATGTCGCGATGACAAGAGCAAAAGAAAAACTATTTTTAACATATGCAAGTGATTATTCATATGTTTTAGGTGGTAGTCTTGCTCCATCGCAATTTTTAGCTGAATCAGGCAATAATGTTGTCCATTCTGAAATGGCATATAATCCTTATCGATCGACCAAACGGCCAAGTGAATATCATTTTAATGATGGACCAAATCTTGACTTTACCGCCGACGAACCTATTAAACAAGACTTTACTAAGCAAACAAACAATGTCGAGCAATGGAACGTAGGAGATATTGTTTATCATAAAACTTTTGGGAAAGGAAAAGTTCTGGCTCTCGAAGGAGATGGTATTATTAAAGTATCATTTGAAAATCACGGAATAAAATCTCTAATGGGAAATCATCCATTTCTTTCTAAAGGAGGGCATGCAGCATGACGCCACAAGAACGAATTCAAGAGATAATCAATCTTCTAGAAAAATATAATTATGAATATTATGTCCTGGATAATCCTTCTGTTGCTGACAGCGAATACGATCGTTTAATGCAGGAATTGATTTTACTTGAAAAGGAGCATCCTGACTTAGCTTCTCCTCTTTCTCCAACTCAAAGAGTAGGAGGCGTTGTTCAAGATCAATTTAAAAAGATTGTTCATCAGCGTTCAATGCTGTCTTTAGCTAACGCTTTTAATGAAGATGATCTTCGTGATTTCGATCGAAAAGTTAAAGAAATTGTCGGTGGAGATTCGATTACATATATGGCCGAGATGAAAATTGATGGTCTTGGGATGTCTCTTGTTTATAACAAAAAGCTCATTTATGCCGCTACTCGTGGCGATGGTGTTGAAGGTGAGGATGTCACAGCAAATGTTATTACAATTAAATCGATTCCTTCTCATATTGATTTAGATGGTGATTTTGAAGTTCGCGGTGAAGTTTTTATGCCAAAACAATCATTAAAGAAACTCAATGAAGAAAAAGAAAAGAAGGGCGAACAACTTTTTGCTAATGCGCGAAACGCAGCAGCTGGAAGCATTCGTCAATTAGATAGTTCGATTGCTGCTAGCCGTGGTCTTGATGCCTATTGGTATTATTTTGTTAATGCTCGAGACTTTCATATCCGCTATCATTCTGAGGCTTTAAATATGGTGAGCAAATTGGGTTTTAAAACTAATCCAGAACGTCGAATTTGCCATGGTATTGACGAGGTCATTCAATATATTATTGAATACACTAAAAAAAGACCTGAACTCGGCTATGATATTGATGGTGTAGTTATTAAAGTCGATGACATGTCTTTATATGATAAATTAGGCTATACAGCCAAGACGCCACGTTGGGCGATTGCTTATAAATTTCCTCCTGAAGAAGTTGTCACTAAACTTCTCGATATTATCTATACCGTCGGAAGAACAGGGAAAATTACTCCTAATGCTGTTTTGGAACCTGTTCGTGTCGCGGGAAGCACAGTTCAAAGAGCGACTCTTCATAATGAAGATTTCGTCCGCGAAAAGAATTTGATGGTCGGCGATTATGTCGTCTTAAGAAAAGCGGGAGATGTTATCCCTGAAGTGGTGCGAGTGCTAGAAGAAAAACGTGATGGAAGTCAAAAGCCTTACCATATGATTGATAAATGTCCAGTTTGCGGTTCTCCTCTTGTTAAGATTGACGCCATGCATTTTTGTCTGAACCCACTCTGTGATGCTCGCCAGATTGAATCAATAATTCATTTCGCTTCGCGTGACGCTATGGATATTGAAGGTTTGGGCGAAAAAGTTGCTGAACAATTCTTTAATCAAGGATTTTTCCATAAAATAAGCGAAATCTACACTCTTTCCGATTATCGAGAAGACATTATTAATCTTGATGGTTGGAAATCAAAATCGATTGATAACTTATTAGCTGCTATTGAAAAATCAAAGAGCAACTCTTTAGAAAAAGTCTTATTCGGACTGGGAATAAAAGAGGTCGGTGAAAAAATGGCGAAAACATTGGCCAAGAAATTTTTAAATATCGACAATCTTATGAAAGCCACAGAAGAAGAACTTTTAGAAATTTCTGACATTGGACCGATTGTTGCCCATTCCATTGTCACTTGGTTTGCTTCTGAATTAAATATTGAAACAATTAACGCTTTAAAATTGCACGGATTAAATTTTGATTATAAAGGCACAATTACTCAAGCCGCTAATTCCTATTTTTCGGGGAAAACGGTGGTGCTAACGGGAACGCTCTCTTTCATTGGACGCAAAGAAGCAACTGAACTTCTTGAAAACTTAGGTGCCAAAGTTACTGGTTCGGTTTCTAAAGCTACTGATGCTGTGATTGTTGGAGTGGATGCTGGCAGCAAGCTAGAAAAAGCTCAAACCTTGGGCATCACGATATTGAGCGAAGATGAATTTAAAGAATTAATAAAATAACCCACTTTTATTATAACTATTCAATTTTAAAATATTTGATTTTTCGATAATCATATTTTTATCAATAAAAATGTTTTCGATATGGTAAAATACCTCTAATAGAACAGGATTATTAAATTATGAAAAAAGTTGATATGCAACTATTGAAACAATCAGCCAACAACTTAATGTTTGATATGGCTGAATCTGAATACATCACACTTTTGGAGGAGTTTTCTGTCGTTATCCGTCAGATGGAATTGATTTCCACGATTCCTGGTTTGGACAATGTCGAGCCTATGACTTTTCCTTTTGATCTTTCGACTGATTTTCTCCGCGTTGATGAAGCCGCTTTACCTCTCTCTCAAGAAGAGGCATTACGAAACGCTAGCGATGTGGTCGATGGACAGATCCGTCTGCCAAAGGTGGTGGGATAATGGATTACTTAACTCAGGATATTTTATCTATCCATCAAGCCATCACGGATGGAAAAGTCACTCCTCTTGAATTAGTCAAGGAAGCGATTAAAAAAGCCAAACAAGATAAAAATAATGCTTTTGAATATATTTGTGAAAAAGAAGCTCTTGATGCCGTCAATCAATTAGATGAGAAAAAGAAAAGTCATCTTTTGTG
The DNA here is from genome assembly GCA_041668145.1 of Bacilli bacterium. Taxonomy (GTDB): domain Bacteria; phylum Bacillota_I; class Bacilli_A; order RFN20; family CAG-826; genus JAAYDH01. The sequence goes on from JBAYDQ010000007.1 coordinate 11,182, forward strand.
GGGTATTCCTTTTGTTTTAAAAGATAATTTCTCGACAAAAAACATTCCGACTTCAGCCTCTTCAAATATCCTTGATGGATATGTTCCGCTCTACTCGAGCGAAGTTTATCAACGATTAATTGATGAAGGTGCTATCCTTATCGGCAAAGCCACTCTCGATGAACTGGCGATGGGTGGAACAGGAACAACGGGTCGAAAAGGAAAAACTTATAATCCTTGGGATTCTCAGCATCAACATATGATCGGGGGTTCTTCTTGCGGATCAGCTGCTTCTGTAGCCTCGGGAA
>JBAYDQ010000008.1:0-10783 GCA_041668145.1 Bacilli bacterium
ATATCTATGCACAAAGACGAATTGGAGCGCCTCGAACTAGCGCGTTTTTCTCACTTGCCCCTTTTATCGCTGTTATTATCTCCTTTGCCATGTTTCGTGAAACGCCACCTTGGTGGTATTTTGTCGCTTTATTATTAATGATTATGGGGGTTTGGTTAGCCTCATCTGATCGAAAAATCTTCCATAAAAAAATAATTAAATAAAGTTTTCCACCGTTTTTTATACTACAACATTATTTAAAACAAAATTGTTAATTATAGTAAAACTATATTATGATAATATTAATTAGAACGCAATCCGCTTTTTGCACCATTTTCCACTGACTGTTTTAGTTATCCACAATTTTATCCACCATGCTATTTTGTGGATTTGGTGGAAAAGTTCATATATCCATGCTTTTTTTAATTGTTTATTGTGGATAAATCAAAAATGTGTTTTTTTTCGTACAAATGTATTGTGGATTATTCTATAATGTTTGGCAGAAAACAAAGAGTTCACATTATGATTAATTCAATTTCCGAAATTACACAACTATGGGATCGTTCTTTAAAGAAAATTGAAGAACGCCTTGGCGAAAAACAGCTTTTCGACTCTTTCTTTGCCGGCAGCTATATTAATGAAATTCGTGGTGATACTATTGTTGTGGTAGTCAACTCTTCTTTAGCGGCCGCTTTGATTAAACAAAAATATTATGATATCGTCGAAGAAGTTGTTGCCGAGATTACTGAATCTAATTTTAAATTAGATTTTGTTCTCGAAAGTGATATCAGTAGCAAAATCGAGTCCCAGCCTATTGTTAAGAAACAGCAGTATTTTCAAGATGCGATTTTAAACCCAAAACTTACTTTTGATAGTTTTGTCGTCGGGTCTTTTAATCGCGAAGCTTCCCAAGCGTCTTTATTTGTCGCTTCTAATCCAGGTAAAACTTTAGCTCAGCCCCTCTTTATCTACTCCAATTCCGGTTTAGGGAAAACACATCTTTTACACGCGATTGGTAATTATATAAAGAACGCGCGACCAAATTATAAAATTCTTTATATCTCAACAAGCGATTTTGTTGAAGAATACATTCGCTATGTAAAAGGAGAAAAGGAAGCAGAATCATTAAAAGACTTCTTTAGCTCTGTTGATGTCCTCTTGTTAGACGATGTTCAAATGTTAGCAAATAAGGTTAAAACACAAGAGATGTTTTTTGCCATCTACAATAAAATGATAGATAACTCAAAGCAAGTTGTTATTACTTCTGATAAACAGCCTAACGAGTTAAACGGTCTTGAAGATCGGCTGGTGACAAGATTTAGTAAAGGTTTAGTCATGAAAATAAACGAACCCGATCAAAACACTTGTGTTGAAATTTTGCGCAAAAAAATTGAAGCTAACGGCCTAGATCTTAACAAATTTGATGATTCCGTCCTCTACTTCTTTGCTGATAAGTTTTCTAAAAACGTTCGAGAGTTGGAAGGAGCTTTAAATAGGTTAATATTCTATGTCGTTTCTTTAAAGCAAACCGACAAGATTACAATGGATGTTGCGGTTGAAGCAGTTCAATCGTTAACTGGCGGTAAATCGCTCGCCTCTCAGTTAAACGAGCAAAAAATCATCAACGTCGTTTCCGATTACTACAATCTCACTCCTTCTCAATTGACAGGAAAAATACGAACTGGTCAAATCGCATTGGCGAGGCACATCGCTATGTATCTCATACGCATTACACTCGATATTCCTCTTAAAAAAATCGGCGATATGTTCGGTGGTAAGGACCACACGACGGTAATGTCCGCTATTCAGAAAGTGGATAAAGGGTTGAAAAATAACCTCGAGTTAAAAACCGCTATTGAAGAGTTGCAAAAAAGATTAAAACCATAAAATACTTTATTGAAAATAAAATATCAAAGTAAAATATAGTGTGTTAGAATAAAAAAGTATTAAAAAAATTATTGAAGAAAAAGTAGTTTTCCACCAAATTCACCAGACTTACTATTATTAATATAATAAATGAAAGGAATTAATTATGAAATTTACGATTAAGCGAGAAGAATTTCTCAAAGGATTAAACATCGCTTCTCGAGCGGTAAGTAATAAAGTTGCTGTCGCTGTTCTTGCTAATTTAAAAATTGAATTAGACGAAAGAGGACTCTTTATTACTGGATCTAATTACGATTTAACAATTAAAACTTTCATTCCTTATAAAATTGGCGATGTTGAAATTATTCGTAATTACAAAGAAGGTGCAACACTAATCAATTGTCGCATTATTACTGAAATCACTAGAAAGCTCGACGGCGAAGAATTAACACTCGATGTTATAGATTCTACTATCGCCGTTATTGGTGATAATCATTTTGAATCACGTCTTAACTGTGTCAAGCCTGAAGAATATCCGGATTTAGATCTCGAGCCGAGCGGAACAGAGATTAGTTTGAGCAAGGCTGACTTTAGTTCTCTAGTTTCTCAAACCGCCTTTGCTGCTTCAATCAAGGAGCAAAGACCAATTTTGACCGCCATGAATCTTGAAGCAGAAAACGGATCACTGGTTGCAATTACGACCGACTCAGCTCGTATGGCGAGAAAAATTATTCGTATTCCAAACAATGTTAATTTTGTTGTTAATGTGCCAGCCAAAATGATGATAGAAGTTGATCGTCTGCTTGAAGGACTTGATTCTGTTAGCATCGCTTTTAGCGATAAAAAAGCTTTATTCGCATTTGAAAGAACGGTTGTGGCCACTCGTTTAGTGGCGGGCGACTATCCAAATACGAAAAATATTATTCCTAGGAGTTATAACTATTCACTAGAGATTAACGCTGCCGATTTAGCAAAAGCTATTGATCGAACCACCATCTTGTCTATTGATCGTGAAAACGTTGTTGATTTGAGCATGTCAGAATTTGGAGTTGAGATTTCAGCAAAGAGTTCGCAAGTTGGCTCGGCTGTTGAAAAATTGGAGACTTACAAATTCGAAGGGCAAAGTTTAAAAATTTCCTTCAATAGCGAGTTTGTTCTTTCTGCAATTAGAGCTCTTGCTTGTGAAGATGTCACTTTTGAATTTGTCGGCGAAATGAAGCCGTTTGTTCTCCGCAACGCTTCAGATGACTCGGTTATTCAAATCGTCACACCAGTGCGCACTTATTAACCATTTAAGGCTATTTTTAGACTAATGTTTTCAAGGGAATAATTTATTCCCTTTTTTATTATTATTGTGTATAATAAACCCATAAGGGTCATTATGGATGAAAAAACAGTTCTCTTACGTGAAGACGAAGAGTATATCACACTTCAAATTCTTCTAAAAATTTCTGGGATTATCTCCACCGGTGGGATGGCAAAGAATTATTTGGCTGAAAATATCGTTTATGTCAACGGAGAGACTGAAAATCGCCGTGGTCGTAAATTATATCTAGGTGACAAAATTCAAGTCGCAGATACCACTTTTATCATTACGACAAGATGATTGTTCAATCCTTAACTCTTAAAAATTTTCGGAATCACACTTATTTGTCGTTTGACTTTAATCCAAAAATCAATATCCTTACTGGGTCAAACGGTGTCGGTAAAACTAATGTGATGGAAGCGATTTATTACCTTTCTTTAGCCCGAAGCTTTAAAAACAGCGACAATGCTGATGTGATTGAAAAGGGCTATGAATCAGCGGAGATATCTTCTGTTGTTTCGGAAGGAGTTATTAATCGGAAAATTCGCTTGATAATTAATCGTGAAAATCGACAAGTGTTTATTAACAACAAACCAGTTTCTCGAATTTCGGAATTATCAAAATCGGTCAATGTCGTTTTGTTTGAACCAAAGGATGTCATGCTATTTCGCGGATCGCCGCGTGAACGAAGAAACTTTCTAGATATATCTATATCTAAGAAAAGCGGTCCGTATCTCGATTACATATCGCGATATGAAAAAGTTCTCCGCCAAAGAAACGAAATTCTCAAAAGCGGAAAGATTGATCAAACGTTATTAGACACGACAACCGAGATGTTGATTAAATTATCCGGACCGATTATCTCTTATCGTCAAATGTATGTGAAGGATATCAATGATATCCTTATAAAAGTAACGCGCGCGCTCACAGGCGAAAAAAATCCTGTGGAAGTTATCTACAAACCTTTTGTGGATTATGGAGTCGACTTCAATAGCAAAGCCTTTACAGCGTTTAAAAACGCCGAAGCGAGCGATTTGAGAAGAAAAGCAACAACCATCGGTGTTCATCGAGAAGACTTCTCAGTCAACCTAAACGGGCGCAATATCGGGGAGTTTGGTTCTCAAGGTGAAAACAGAATTGTTGCTATTGCCTTAAAACTCTGTCCTTACTTCCTTATTGAAGACAAGGACAAGAGGCCAATTGTTGTTCTTGACGATGTGATGTCTGAACTAGATGACAATCATCGTCACCGCTTAATCAATTTCTTGAAAAAGTTTGAACAAGTGTTTATCACTGCTACTCAACTTGAAATTAGTGGCGCAAGCCAATATCAAATAAAAACCAAAAAACAAGGAGGTCTTCTCAATGGAAGATGAAAAAAAAGAGGTTGTTAATACCGAGGCTACAGCTGCCCCTGCCTCTCAACCAGTTCCTGAACCAGACATTAAAATTTCGGAAATGAATGTCGAAGAAGTGGAACTCGAAAAAGCTGACAAAAAGTACACTGCTACTAATATTCAAGTTTTGGAAGGTCTTGAAGCAGTGAGAAAAAGACCAGGTATGTATATCGGTACTACTTCTGCCGCCGGGCTTCACCATCTCGTTTGGGAAATTGTTGATAACTCTATTGACGAAGCTTTAGCGGGCTATTGTACTGAAGTCGATATTTCAATCAATCCCGGCAATACGATTACCGTCGTTGATAATGGACGCGGTATTCCTGTTGATGTAGTGGCAAAAAGCGGTCTTTCCGGTGTTGAAACCGTTTACACCATTCTCCACGCTGGTGGAAAATTTGGTGAAGGAGGCGGATACAAAGTCTCTGGTGGTTTACACGGTGTCGGCGCCTCTGTTGTTAACGCTCTTTCCGAATGGTGCGAAGTAACAGTTAAAAAAGATGGTGGTATCTACTTTATTCGTTTTGAAAATGGCGGTCACATCGTCAAGCATTTACAAAACATTGGAACTTGTCCAATTGATGAGACAGGAACCAAGGTTACTTTCAAACCAGATGCGACAATTTTTACGGACACATTAGAATATAGTTACGACACTATCCGCGATCGAATGAGACAAGTGGCTTATTTAAATCGTGGTATCAAGATGAATGTCTCCGATTTAAGAGTGACTCCAAATATTCATAATTCTTTCTGCTATAAAGGCGGAATCAAAGAATATGTTTTGTTTATCAATAATCATAAAACTAAACTATTTGATGATGTCATATATTGTGAAGGAAGTGTTCCTGTCACTTTGCCGAGTGGTCATACCGCTCACACCTATGTCGAGGTGGCTATGCAATATGATGACGGCTATTCTTCAAATGTCTATTCTTTCTGTAATAACGTTCATACTCACGAAGGTGGTATGCACGAAACAGGCTTTAGAGACGCGATGCGAAGAGTAATTAACAACTACGCTCGTGAATATAAATTCTTAAAAGACGGTGAAGACGATCTCACCTATGAAGATGTTGTTGAAGGATTGACAGCCGTTATTTCTGTCAAGCATCCAAATCCTCAGTTTGAAGGACAAACTAAAACTAAATTAGGCAATTCTGAAGTTCGCAAAATTGTCTCCGCGGTCGTCGGAGAGCAATTGAACCGATTTTTAATGGAAAATCCTCGTTTAGCAAGAACAATTTTAGAAAAGATTATCATGGCCGCAAACGCTCGTATGGCGGCTCGAAAAGCTCGCGAAGATATTCGCCGTAAAGGAGCTTTAGAATTAACCACTCTCCCTGGTAAATTGGCTGATTGTTCTAGCAAAGATCCATCCGCTTGTGAGATTTACATCGTTGAAGGTAATTCCGCTGGTGGCTCGGCCAAAAATGGTCGTAATCGTGAGACACAAGCTATTCTCCCACTACGTGGAAAGATTTTGAATGTAGAAAAAGCTCAAGCTAAACGCATTTTCGCTAATGCTGAAATTGGCAATATGATTACCGCTATCGGCGGTGGCATTGACCCTGAATTCGATATTAGTAAAGTGCGATATCACAAAGTCGTAATTATGACCGATGCTGATGTTGATGGAAGTCACATTCGTATTTTACTTTTGACTTTCTTCTATCGATTTATGCGTCCGCTCATCGAAAACGGTTATGTTTATATTGCTCAACCGCCTCTTTATAAAGTTGAGTATCACGGAAAGCAATTCTATGCTTATAACGATGAGCAATTAGATGCTTTAAAAAAGAATCTCAATCTAAAACCCGGCTATCCCTTCCAACGCTATAAAGGTCTTGGTGAAATGGATGCCATTCAACTTTGGGATACCACGATGGATCCTAAAACTCGTAAAATGCTTCGCGTCACTCTTGATGACGCCATCAAAGCTGAACAAGTATTTACTGATTTAATGGGCGATGATGTATCTCCCCGCAAAGAGTTTATTCATGAAAACGCCAAATTCGTGAAGAACCTTGATATTTAATTGGAGGAGCTGTTTATTATGTTATTCGAAGATGAAAAATTGAAATCAGAAGAGATTGAAACTGAAACAGAAAATTCAGAAAAAGATGTCGCTTCTGTCGATGAAATTGAAAAAATCGAAGAGGGAATTGTTCCGGGCTTAACTGATGTCGGAACGGTTGAACTTGTCAAAACCTCTTTCCTTGATTATGCGATGAGCGTTATTGTTTCACGTGCTCTTCCTGATGTTCGTGATGGTATGAAACCAGTTCACCGTCGTATCGTCTATTCGATGGATGAAACGGGAACAACACCTGACAAACCCTTTAAAAAATGTGCTCGTATCGTTGGTGATGTCATGGGTAAATATCACCCACATGGTGACGCCGCAATTTACGGTGCTCTTGTGCGATTAGCCCAACCTTTCTCAATGCGTTATATGTTGGTTGAAGGTCATGGTAACTTCGGTTCAATTGATGGTGACGAACCAGCTGCTTATCGATACACCGAAGCTCGTATGGCTAAACTAGCTCTTGAAATGGTCCGAGATATCAACTGCAACACTGTCGATTTCATGGACAACTATGATGGCGTTGATCAAGAACCAACTGTTTTGCCTTCTCGTTTTCCTAACTTATTGGTCAATGGTTCCTCTGGTATCGCTGTTGGTATGGCTACCAATATGCCTCCTCACAATTTAACGGAAGTTATTAATGGTGTGGTGGCTTTAGCTCATAACCCCGAAATTACTATTGAAGAATTGATGAACTATATCAAAGGTCCTGATTTTCCCACTGGCGCTATTATTTTAGGTCGCGGCGGAATCAGAGATGCCTATGAAACAGGAACGGGCAGTATTGCCATTCGTTCAAAATGTAACATTGAAGAGCGGGGCGATCATGGTCTTAAACAAATCGTTGTTACCGAAATACCTTATGGTGTTAATAAAGCTCTCATGATTGAAAATATCGCTAACTTAGCAAGAGATAAAGTCATTGATGGAATCACCGATATTCGCGATGAATCAAACAAAGATGGCATTCGTGTTGTTATTGAAGTGAGAAGAGACATTATTCCCGAAGTCTTACTCAATCAACTTTTCAAAATGACACAACTCCAATCTAGTTATGGCATTATTAATCTTTGCTTGGTGGACAACGCTCCAAAAGTTTGCTCTCTTAAAGAATTATTAACCAATTACCTAGATTTCCAAGTCGAAGTTATTAAAAGAAGAACTATGTTCTTATTAGCTAAAGACGAAGCTCGTGATCATATCGTTTTAGGTTTGATTAAATGTCATGATAACATCGATGAAATTGTCGATCTAATTAAAGCGAGTAACACGCCAGAAGAAGCGTGCGAAAAATTAAAGGCTAAATTCGATTTCAGCGACTTGCAAGTACAAGCCATCTTAAGCATGAATTTGCGACGTCTAACTGGTATTGAAACTGAGAAATTAGAAGCTGAAAGAGTTCAACTCGAACTCAATATTAAAGAATATAATCGCATTCTTTCTAGTCGAGAGAATGAAGTGGAAATTGTTTTAAAAGAACTAAAGGAAATTGAAGAAAAGTTTGGTGATGAACGCCGAACTGAGATTTCTAATCAGGCCGCTAGTATCGATGATGAAGATTTAATTCCTGAAGAACAAATCGTCATTACCTTATCAAGAGGCGGTTATGTTAAGAGATTGACAGCTGACTCTTTTAGAGCTCAACATCGCGGTGGGCGCGGAGTGCGCGGAACATCTTTAAATGAAAACGATGTTGTTGAACTTATGGTTTATACTCGCACGCATACCGATTTACTATTCTTTACTTCGTTAGGAAAAGTTTATCGAATTCGTGGTTATCAAATTCCTGAATATCAAAAAACCGGAAAAGGTATCCCTGTTATCAACCTTATCAATATTGAAAAAGGCGAAGTTGTTAAAGCCATCATCGCTTGCGATGAATATCGCGACGATCGTTACTTAATGTTCTTTACTGAAGAAGGTTTAATTAAAAAGACTCACATTAAAGAATATGAATCAATTCGTCAAAACGGAAAGATTGCTATGGGATTAAGAGAAGGCGATATGCTTCTCGATGTCCGTGAAATTGAAGAAAACACCATTGTCGGCATCGCTGCTTCAAATGGTAAAATGGTCAATTTCTTTGCTGGCGAAGCTCGTCCAATGGGACGTAATGCCTCTGGTGTTAAAGGTATCGATCTCGCCGATGGCGAAAAGGTTATTGGAGTCACAACTCAACTCGGCGGAAACAAGATTCTTGTTTTAACTGATAAAGGTTATGGCAAAATGACTGATGTTCAAGACGAGGAAGGTAACCAAATCTATCGTTTAACAAAACGTGGAGCCAAAGGTGTTTCAACTCTTAAAGTGACTGATAAAGTTGGCAAATTAGTAGCCGTCAGAGCGGTTAATGGTGATGAAGATCTTATGGTTATCACTAATGCCGGTATTGTTATTCGCACTCATCTTGATCAAATTAGAACGATTGGCCGTAACACTCAAGGGGTGAAGATTATGAATCTTGAAGGACGTCAAAAAGTAGTCTCAATCGCTATTGTCACTCATGAAGATGATGATGTTAGTGATGTTGATGATGCTGATATTGACGAGGAAGTTACAGAATCAATCGACGAAAATTCTGAAGAATAAACATGAAAGTTTTTGTTCCGTTTCAATTAGGCAAAAAAGCACCCAATTTTGAAGGAGCACGCTTAAGAAAAAACATTAAAAGCGCTCTCGAATTAAACAGTGTTCAATATGCCACCAATTCAGCCGATTCTTTTGACATTGCTCACTACGCTTATATTGAGCCAGAGATAAAACTGAATGAAGTAATGGAAAGAAAAATCCCACTTATTTGTTCTGCTCTTTGCTGCGAAGATGATCCCAACGCTTCGTATATTGATTATAAAAGTAAAGATGGAATAAGAACTATGTCATTAAAGCCAAAGGCTTTGAAATTCCTTAATAAAATGAATTTAGTTCTCGCTCCAACAGAAAGCGCTAAAGATTTCTTGATTCAAAATGGCGTTATCACACCAATTGAAGTTTGCCTCCCGGGTGTCAATCTCTCGCGATTTGATTTCTCGCGCGATGATGAAAAAGAATTATTTTATCGTTACTTTAGTGAAGATAAGAATCGAAAACTAGTCGTCGCAATGGGCGAATACACAAATAATATGGATGGTATAAACGCTTTTATTAATGCTGCTAAAAAATGTCCGGAAGCGATATTCTATTATATTGGTTGTGAAGACGCTGCTTATCATTTTAGTGCAAGACTAAAGAATATTATTAAAAATGCTCCTAAAAATGTGAAGTTCAAGAGTTCTATTCCAGAAGATATTTATCGAAGTGTCTTGTTGAACGCTGACATCTTCATGTTTCCTGGTTATCGGATGGCGGGCATTATCAGCATTGAAGAAGCAATGGCTGCTCAATGCCAACTTATCGTGCGTAAACAAGCAGTCTGCTCAAAGATGTTGGTGGACGAAGAAACGGCCTATATTGCCCAATATTCGGAGACTTTGACCGATATTGTGAAAAGCTTTTTAGAAGGAAATTTAAAACCTACAACTGAGAAAGCATATCAAGCAATTTCCAAGCACAATTTAGAGGTTTTTGGTCAAAATCTCATCGAGTTTTATACACAAAAAATTAATGATATTGATTCTAGGAGGAATTGATTATGTTAGATATTAATTTAATTCGTGAAAATTCAGAGAAGGTGAAAGAGTCACTCAAGAAAAAACTTTGGGATGCTGATTTCACTGAACTATTACAATGGGATGCCGAAAAGAAAAATCTCATTCATTTAGTCGAGGAGAACAAAGCGGAGATTAATCGATTGTCTTCCAGCGTCCCTGCTGCTAAAAAAGCCGGTGAAGATATCAGCAAAATCTTTGCAAAAGCCAAAGAAATTGCCAAAATTAACGCTGAAAACGAAGAGCAATTAAAAGTATTAGAAGATAAGATATTCAACTTTATGGCCGCCCTCCCGAACCTTCCTGATGATGATTTAGTAGGTGGAGGTAAAGAGAATAACAAAGTCATAGAAATTATCGGTCAAAAGCCGGTCTTTGATTTTAAGTTAAAAGATCATGTTGAATTAGCAACTTCGCTCGGACTTATCGATTATGATCGAGCGAGCAAGATTTCTGGACGCGGTACTTGGATTTACACTAATTTGGGCGCTCAACTAGAATG